>JBAZFH010000022.1 GCA_041653535.1 Patescibacteria group bacterium | reverse complement strand
GAAAAACCTGGTTGATCTATGCAACAGGATTGTAGCCGAATCGGGTTTTGAAGGACTTTCATTTGTTCAGGGAAGTATAAGCGATTATCCTGTCGGGAAAATAGATATGCTGATTGCACTTCATGCCTGCGACACAGCAACCGATGACGCCATTTTTAAAGGCATTTCGGCTGATGCTACCTACATTATTTGTGCACCATGCTGCCATCATCAGATCAGGAAAGAGATGAATCCTGAAAACGAGTTAAAACCCATCCTGAAACATGGGATTTTTTTAGAACGTCAAGCCGAAATGCTCACCGACGGGTTGCGGGCGCTCATCTTGGAAAAGTATGGCTATCATGCAAAAGTATTTGAGTTTATCTCAACAAGCCACACGCCAAAAAATGTGATTATTGTAGGCCGCAAGACAAAGATTAAACCCGATGTTGATAAAATTTCCGATCAGATTCATCAGATAAAAAGAGCCTTTGGCATCGGTAATCATTATCTTGAACAGTTGCTTAATAAAACAGAAGCAGGCAGTTGGCAGTAGGAGGTAACCAGTGGACTGCCAACTGCCAACTGGCGACTGCCCTCTGTTACCTTCAAAATACTTAGTAGCTTTCTAAATTGTGAAATCGTCCACAAAAAACCCAGCGATTCCGCATGAAAAAAGAACCATTGATAAACCCTTGTAAATGATTAAAATGAAATGTTTGGCAGAAAATTTTTTTCGCAATAATTTTGGCAATTGTTGGTAGCGGATGAGAAGCGAATTAATTATTTGTTTAACTATCTGATTAACAACTGAATGCCACAAATTGGCGGTTTACCCGCCTTTCCAAATGGATGTGGGTTTCATGTTTTATTATTTAAAAAAACGCCGGGGCAAAGCCACGTATACCGGCGTTTTTATTTGCAGCTAAATTACTGTATTTCAAATTAATAACCAAATTATTTTTTGTTTTTTTTCATTTTATTTTGATTTTATTTTATCATTTCGTATCTTCTTTAGAAGACACAGAAAATCAGAAAAAGAGCCAGGTGTAAGGCTAAAATCGAGTTGCACCAAATGTACATGTTCACCATGCAGGTGGGCATAACCATCAAGCGACGTTTCCCGGAGTTTTTGAAACTGCTCAGCCAGGTAAGCGACCATCGCAAAAGACCCGTCTACAAAGTTGAGGAATTGTTGATGGCCGTAGTGAGTATGTTCCTTTTCAAGCGCGGTTCGCGTAATCATGCCGACAACACTGCCGCCAAAGGAAACTATTCCCACAATTTTGAACGGCTGTTCCAGTGTAAACTACCCGACCTGGACACTTCCGACCGACTGCTTAAAACATTGGATACACAGGAGCTTGAAGAAATCAAGCGCAAAATGGTACAACTACTTTTAAGAGCGAAAGTATTGGATAAATACAAACTCTTTGGATTGTATCACCTTATCGGGATTGATGCCACGGGCTTGCACAGTTTTGATTACGAACCATACCCCGAATGTCCCTACAAAACATCCAAAAACGGAAAACGGACATGGACGGCTTATGTGCTGGAAGCTAAGATTTTGTGCGGCAATGGATTTAGCTTTTCGATGGCAACAGAATGGGTTAAAAACCCTGTAGGCCGGGAGTATGAAAAACAGGATTGTGAACTTAAGGCCTTCAAACGACTGAGCGAAAAAATCAGGCAGATGTACCCACGTTTGCCCATAGCTATCGCCGCCGATGGACTGTATCCCAATGACAATGTGTTCAAAACCTGTAAAACCAATGGCTGGAGATTTATCATCACCCTCAAAGACGGCAATCTTTCAAGCGTATGGGAGGAAGTAAACCTGCTCAAAAAAGCCGGTGCTCACAATATGGTTAAAACATACGATACCCTGGGACAGAGCAAAATCACCACAGAATATTGCTTTCTCAACAACAATGATTACAAAAAACACACCATCAACTTTTTGGAAACAAACATCACCAGCCAACCGGCGGACATCAAAAAAAATGAAATCCCTTGTAAGGAGAGGTTTGTACACATTACTGATTTAGAAATTACAAACAAAAACTGTAAAACCATAAGCAACTATGGACGATTAAGGTGGAAAATCGAAAATGAAGGATTTAACGATCAGAAAAATAACGGTTACAACCTTTGCCATAAATACTCCAGAAAATCATTCAATGCAACCCAAAACTATTACCAATGCCTTCAGATTGCCCACATGATAAACCAATTGGCTCACAAAACCCAGCATGTTAAAGACATGATAGGTAGCCATGATACCTTGAAGTCGTTTGAAGAATGCATAATAATTCTGATGGTAGCAAGCAATCTGGATGATTTTCAATCTTTAAACTTTAACTGCCAGATGCGCTATTGAAACCCAAAAGTAGAGAATCCCTGCTCAAACATTCAGGGCAAAACTATTTAAACCAGGAAAGGAGGTAAATTTTTAACAAATAATGATTTTAAAAACCGCAATCTCGCGGATAGCAATCTCTATGCACTGTTCTATCAACTTTAGTAAACCATGATATGAAAATTATCTGCTGCGGAATCGCTGAAAAAACCATCCAATGT
>JBAZFH010000021.1 GCA_041653535.1 Patescibacteria group bacterium | reverse complement strand
AATTATAAAATATATACCGAGCGTAGCCCAATTTGGCAGGGTGCTTGTTTTGGGGACAAGAGGTTGCAGGTTCGAGTCCTGCTGCTCGGAATTTTATACCCTTGCAATCGCATTGCAGGGCTTACGCTTTATGCGTTTCGAGTAAAACGGCGCAGTCCACAACAATGCGCCGTTGCAATTATTTAAGGATAAAATATGTATATTTTTAAGTGTTCAGGCAAGAAAAAACCAAGAAAATAACAGGCCTTTGACGTTCAGTTCGATTTTGGGTTTAACTGGTCGCAGGCCTGTCGGTTGTTTGACAATTTATATTGCGAAAAACTACCTAATCGGTCGTTTGTTTAGGCGTTAAAAAGATTGTCAATGTCTGGATAGTCTTTGCGGATAATATCGGCGCATTGTTTGAGTGTTTTGGCTCTTGCCGCCGCATACGCCGCCGCATGTGTACATTTAATCCTCACTTTCTATTTTGATTTTGACGTTTTCGGTAGATTCAAAAGCATTACAGCCCAATAATACGGCTGTTAAAATTATAAAAATTATGCTGGTAGTTGGATTTTAGATATTTGGATTGTCTCTAACTCTGCGCCACACGAGCAATAAAATCCATTTTGCCCGCGACAACAGCCGAAGTTAACTTCGTCAAGAATTTCACCTTTGCGTGTAACAAAAAGCATTTTACATTCCGGGCATTGTGAAAATATATTACAGTTTTCCATTTTTTAACTCCTAAATTTAAAGGTTAGTTTTTTATTCTATACCCGTCAAAAAATAGCGGGTATAGTATAAAAGACTATTTAGATACATAAACAGTCAAAGGTTCAACGCGCCATTTGCAGTTAGCCCCGGCGTCGACAATAAACTGTCTCTATATAATCTGTACGGTTTGCGGCTCGCCTATCGCCTTTTTAATATCATCATCCTGACTTGCTCTTGCAAAATCCAAAAGCTCTTTGTTGGACATCTTGTCGGCATCTTTGATATACTCTTTATACTCGCCACTTATCGTTTCGACTTTTACGTTTTCCATTTTTTATCTCCTAAAAAATATGTTATTAATCGATATAATCATAATATAGCGTTAGGTCATCTCGATAGATGTAATGTGTATCGTCATAGTCCATTAGGATGTTTAGTCGCTCATAAAGAGCAGCCTCCGTTGCAAATTTAACAGCGATTCTGCATTTTCGTCCGAGCGGGTCTGTTATTACTTTTTTGTATAAATTTTCCATTTTTTTTACTCCAATCTGCCGTATAGGCGGCGGTAAAGGTTTAGTATTTTATTCTATACCCGACATAATTAAGCGGGTATAGTGTAAAAGACTAAAGTATCGTTTTTAACGTTTTCAGCCAGTTTTGAGATTGTTTATGCCAGTTATTATATTGGAGGATAGCTTCTTTGGCGGTTTTACAAACAATCGCCCTTTTTTGTAGCTCGGCGCGTTCGTTGACGTATTTTTGTTTATATTTGCGTTCAATACCGCCAAAATAAAACACAACACAACCGACAATGTCCTTTGTCTCCGCGCCCAAAAACATACAAACGGATATATTTTTAACAATGACGTGATTTTTATCAACATCAATACAGTGGTGAGCGATAAGCGGAAAAGTTGACAATACTGGGCTCAATCTAAAGCCTTGTTGTTTTAAAAACGACCTAAATTTAATCTGTTCGGTTTTCATAATTCAATACTCCATAAAAAAAAGGTTATTAGTTTAATCATCAAATACATATGTACATATAGCAAACAATCGACCAATTAGCATACCAGCTTAATTAAATTATAAAATAAATCTTAAAATTGATATAAGTATAGCAATAACAATAACTTAAAATTTATAAAATTATACTTGACAGATAATATCCAAAGGGTTAAGATATACAAGCGTGATAATAATTTTAAACATAAAAACGACCAAAACACAAAAAACTGCGTTATTGATAAAATAACAAGGAAAATCAATGTTTATTAAAAACAACGCAAAGTGCAAAAAATCAACACAAAACAATAGGAGAGTCAAATGCCAATAAGAAAAGTAAGGGGCGGATATAAATGGGGGTCTCACAGAAAAGTTTATAAAACCAAAGCTGGCGCGGCAAAGCAAGCGAAGGCCGCTTATTCCGCTGGCTATAAGGGTAAATAAATGACTAAAAAGCTAACTCTAAAACAAAGTAAATTTAAAGAAAGTATCTTACAGGGTGATAATGGCACAAAAGCCGCCATAAAAGCTGGTTATGCAGTTAAATCCGCAAGAGTATCGGCGCATAGAAATATAACAAACCATAACATAAAGGCCGAAATAGACAAAGGTATCGCCAGGATTGAAGCAAAAACAGATGTTACAATACAAGAAATTATAAATAATGCTCGATATTTAATCGAATTAGGCATAAGTAAGAAAAACGGTACGGATATAGCTGCTGGCAATAAACAATTAGGTGAAATGATTGCTGCCTTTAAGCAAGTGCAGCAGGTTGAACAGGTTAAGCCGCAAGTCGTTTTGTTTAAAGAAGTTATGGATAAAGGGGAAGAATAAATGAATTGTATTAACTGTCAAATTGAATTAAAAACGAACACAACAAAGCCGTCTAAGTTTTGCTCTAATAAATGCCGAATGGCTTTTCATCGCAAAAACAAGGATAGTGTGGAATTGGGTCAAAAACAGGGATTAGAAAACGCACCAGAATCAAATATGAGAAGAGATAACGAACAGTCTGATACAATAGAGGGTAGAAAACGAACAGAGATAACGAACAAAAAAGAAAACGAACAGGCTATTGTGGAGATTCCGAACAAACCAAAATTAGACCCAGAAATTAAGACCCAATTAAGACCCGCCAATTATGGCCAGCCTGATTGTCAATGCAAAATGTGTAAGGCCAATAGAATCAACGGCAATAAAGGCATAATCAATCACGGCGAATGGAAGCCACTTGGCATATTAGCTGACAATGAATCCAATCGAGTAGCTTTGCCGGGCGATGTTGACTGCAAGGGTTTAGAGGTAATTGATGTTTAACTTAATACCAGTAAATCAGGATAAACAATATCGACGCCTACAATCGAATATGAGCGATGATAATGTTTCGGGCTATATGTTACTACCATCTAAATGTTGTT
>JBAZFH010000020.1 GCA_041653535.1 Patescibacteria group bacterium | reverse complement strand
AGTCCATAGGTATGATGGTTAGTAGTTTATACTATTATCATACCTTACTATGACATTTCTATTTCCCTATACTATGACATTATCACGTCCGTGTGACATCATTTTAACATATTTTTAGGTTAAAGGGAAAATTCGGGTGCTTACTTTTTCAATATTTGGCAAATTATTTTGTTTCGGCTGTTCCTGTCTTGGCCCCGGTGAACATTTAAAAGATTTTTTAAGGTTGAAATATAACCGTCCAAAGAATTGGTTGTATTGGGGATATTTAGTTCGGGGTATTTCTTATAAGTGAATAAATATGGAAAATTGTTTTTTAAACTGCGAAAAGCGGCTCTTAGCCTCTTGTGCGTGTAAAACCATCGGCCGGTAAAAGGATTGATTGTTTTTTCTTTTAAAAAATCTTGCCATTTGTTGTGCCAGGCGATCAGCAATTCGGAAAAACATTTTTCATCGCTTTTGGTTAGTTGCCTGGCGATAGCCATTAGCTCTTGAGCCGCCTCTAGTTTCGGTCGGCTGGTCAAATATCTCCGGATAATGGCCACCTGATGAAATTGACACATTTGTGTCGGTTTGCCGCTGAAGACTTCTCTGATGCCCGGCCTGCCGTCTAAAATTACCGCTTTAATATCAAACCCCAGACTTTCCAATTCCAATTTTAATTGTTCATACTGACCAGCTGTTTCAACGTGAATTTCCTTCCAGATCAGATTTCGTTTTAAATTAGGCTCTCTGAAAATCAGCATGCCGTTTGTCCGCGAGAAAAATGTGGCGTCGGCCACAACGACAATTGACCGAGGACTAATGTTGATGATATTACTATCGTCGCCATTAACCTCCTTCAATTGCTGTAAAACCCACTTTCGGCTCCGATGGTATTTTTCACCCAGGTCTTGGGCGGTCTGGCGGCTAAAAATATATTCGTTCTGAATTTTATCGAGCAATTTTTGTTTTCGTCTTTTGTTTTGAAAATTGGCTCCGCAGGCAACACACTGATACCTCTGAACATCGCGTCGTTTTCCTTTTCTAATCACTTTCGACGCTTGGCAAACTGGACATTTTTTTATATAGCATACTCTTAGATTTACGATTAGTTGTAAATTATACTGGCATTTTATCTAAGGTATGAACAAAAATCAAATTTTTAAGCACCCGAATTTTCCCTTAACTCCCATTTTTCGAATTTTTTGGAATATTTTTGAAAACAAAATTTTCAACCAAATTTTCAACTTTTAATTTATCAATGGCAATACCCGAGAAAATCGCGATTATTAAACCGCTAACAATATAAATTAAAGCGACTTTCCACCCAAACATTCCCAGAAGAAGAACTAAGGCGATTTCGTTAATCATTGGCGAAGCGACAAGAAACGAAAAAGTAACGCCAAGCGGAACGCCCGCCTCTACAAACCCTAAAAATAACGGAACGGCACTACAAGAGCAAAATGGCGTAATAATTCCCAGCGTTGCGGCAAGAAAATTGCCGAGGTATTTATTTTTTCTTGATAAAATATTGCGGACTTTTTCCGGCGGCAAAAACGATCTGATAATTGAGACGGCAAAAATAATAACCACCAGTAAAATAAAAATTTTTATCGTGTCGTAGATAAAAAAGTTTATCGATTCGGCAAAAATAGTTTTTGCCGCTAAGTGGAAAACGCTGTATGTAAGCCAATCAACCAATAATTTTATAGGGTAAAAAATATCCATAAAATATTTTTATTCTTTTATGTTTTCCTTGATTACATTTTTAATTTTTTTAATCTCAAGCAACAAGCCATCTATAATCGGTTTTCCATTTACGGCTAAAATCGGGCTGGACATTACACCCATGGCAACAATTTTTTGAATGTCGGTAATATATTCCACTTCTATCTTCAAACCAAGCTCGCCAACGGCCTGTTTTGTCAGCTCAAATAATTTTTTGCAGGTAGGGCAACCCGAACCCAAAACTTGAATACTCATTATTTTATTCTCCATAAGAATTTAAATAATTATTTAATAATTTTGAATATTTCTTTAGGGTCTTTTTATTGATTGAATAAATGACTTTTAAGCCTTCTTGTTTTGATGATACTAGCCCAAGGTCTTTTAATACTTTCAAATTTTACTGTCAAGTTTAAGTTTTTTCATTCAAACATAGCCAAAAACAAAGACCACCTTGATGGTTGGCCTGTTGATTTGAGCTTTAAAAAAGTTTATCCCACAGCGTCAGGGCGCTGAAGAAGCCGAAGAAGAGGAAGACAACGAATATAACCGCCTTGCGCCAAAGCGCGGCCTGGAAAGTCTTGGGCAAAACTTTGTAGTTCATCCAGTTGACCATACCTACATGCACGAACATAGCAAACGCGTTGATGACGGCTCCGGCAACAATTAAAGATTTTGGTTCATAGATGTTGAAGGCGAATAAAATAATGCCAAAAGCGATTTGCGCCCAAACGAAAGCAAAGTAAATTTTGGATACGTTGATTTCTCCCGCTAAATTTTTACCTAATCGTTTCAAAGCAAAGTTCTCCGACATAATGCGCGAAGTGGAGTCCATAATTCCTAATTGCGTCTGAAAAAGCATGACCGACACGACGAACAAAAAGAGCGTGCCGACCCAAGCGCCGAGCCGGTTGCCGATGGCCAAGCCTTCGTTGATGACAAATTGAATCCCTTGCGCGTTTGTCGGGTTGCCATAAGCCGTAACGGATGATAAGAGCATCAAAAGGCACATGGCTAATGCGCCCAGAAACCAAAACACCAGCAGGTGTTCGGTATTGACCTGTCGCCACCAGGCGCGGAAGTTGCCGATATTTTGTTTTGTTAATGCAAAGTCTTCGCCGGTGAGTTTGACGTGCTGGGTCTGGCGCACGTTGCGGAAAAGTCCGGCGATTTTTTGCGAGTACTTGCCCATGCCGTAGCCCTTCTCGCGGATGTAAATTGACTGTGTTAGGTTTAAATTCCCGCCGGCGCCGGCGTAGGCGAACGCGCCCAAAAATACCGCCAGCGACATGCCCGCGGGCCAGAACCGAAAGCCATCCCCAATACCGACTACGCCTTGCGCGAGCAGGCTCCAGTCGGTTCCCCGCGCCAGCATCAAGGTTAAGCCTAAAATAAAAGGGATGCCCAGAAAAATAATCGTTTTGGTAACGCGTTCCATCATGTCGTAGACCGTCGCTCCCAACGAGAGGATGAGGCCGATGAGAACCAAAAAGAACGCCGCTACCCATTTGAAGTTGGCAACGCCGAAGATGAACGAAAATGTTTGCGCGCCGGCCGCGACGATGCCGGGCAGGCCAAAGCCGATGAAGGTGGAGGCGATGAACCACCAGGCAGACCAGCGCCAGCGCCGGTGCATGCCCACGAACACGGACTCTCCTTTGACGAGTGTGTAGCGCTCTATTTCCATGTTCATGAAAAATTGAAAACTAATTCCGAGTACCGCGCCCCAGGCAATGCCCAGCCCGAAGTTTGAAACTAAGTACGGCCAGAGGATGACTTCGCCCGAGCCTAAGCCCAGAGCGAGAATGAT
>JBAZFH010000019.1 GCA_041653535.1 Patescibacteria group bacterium | reverse complement strand
GGTCGAACAGCAGGAAATCGTGGGCACCAGGGACAGACAGGAAATCGGGGGCACCGGCGACAGTCAGGCAATCAGCGGCACCGGCGACAGTCAGGCAATCAGCGGCACCGGATACAATCAGGCAATCAGAGGCACCGGTGAAGACAGTGTTGCCATTGCATGGGGCCTTGCCGGAAAGGCAAAAGGTGCCATGGGTTGCTATATCGCACTTGCCGAGTGGATAAAAACAGACAATAAATATGTTTTAAAATACGCAAAAATGACAAAAGTTGATGGCAAAAAAATAAAGGCAGACACGTTTTATATATTAAAAAACGGAAAATTTGTAAAAGCCAAATAAAAAGGAGATTAAAATGAAACTAACAAAAGAGGATTTGATAAATTGGAACGCATGCAGCAAAGGCATGGAGTGGTACAACAAAAATGGAAAAGACACGGTAGAAGAAACGGCAAAAGCATTAATGGCCGAAGAAAATTACAGCCATGCTAACTGGTTGCTGTCCAGGGCGATACCTATCGACGACAAACGTAGATATGCAATTTTTGCGGCAAAACTGGTGTTGCCTATTTTTGAGGCAAAATATCCGGAAGATAAAAGGCCAAGAAAGGCAATTGAAGCGGCAGAAAAATATCTGGAAAGTCCAACAGAAAAAAACGTAGACGCCGCCGCATCCGCCGCATCCGCCGCAGACGCCGCAGCCGCAGCATACGCCGCATCCGCCAAATCCGCAGCATCCGCCAAATCCGCAGCCGCAGCATACGCCGTAGCCGCCGCCGTAGCCGCCGTAGCCGCCGCAGACGCCGCATCCGCCAAATCCGCAGCCGCATACGCCGCAGACGCCGCAGCCGTAAAAGGGACAAAAGAAAAGATAGTAAATTTTGGGTTAGAGCTTTTAGCTAACGTAAAATAATAAAATAAAAGGAGAAAAGAATGGAAAATTTAGAAGGTGAAAAAAATTTTACGCAGGCGTTGGAGCGGAGCAGAAAAGAAATAGAAGAAATGGAAGCGGTTGCTGTCAGGAAACCAACAACCGCTCCGGCGGTTAATTACAGGCAGGAAATATCAAAAATAAAGGAACAGAAGGAAGCAATGGACGATATGTTAAAATCGGTACTTAAAGAGGGCGTACATTTTGGGGTCGTTCCGGGATGTGGCGAACGCCCGGCCCTGCTTAAGCCTGGAACTGAAATGCTAATAAAACTTTTCAAACTTACATTCGACATTGACACGGAAGTTGTAAACCTTGAGAACGGACACAGGGAATACAATTCAAAAGCACGGCTTTACTACTTCGGCGAAAAAGTGGGACAGGCTTCCGGTTCATGCGCAACAATGGAAAAGAAATATCGTTACAGGTACAGCAAAGAGAACGAAAATATAGCAGACACGTATAATACATGCCGGAAAATGGCAGAAAAAAGGGCGTTAACGGCAGTAACGCTGATAGCAACTGGGGCAAGTGATAAATTCACGCAGGACATAGAGGACATGGAATCAGAAGGCAAGGCAGAAACGCCTAAGACGGTACAGACAGCCCCGGCAACAGCAACGACAGTAGAGCCGAAAAAAGAACAGCCCAAGGCTCCTGCAACTCAGGGCAATACTGAAATAGTGGTAAAGATAATAAAAAAGCAGGATAACAAGTTTATACCGAAACACTTTAATTATTTGGTCGAGGAAAACGAACTTGCAATCCGCTACATAGACACAGACAGAGAAACAACGCCCGAAAATGTGGCCGAGGGTGCGCTTGTTAAATTTTCAGACATAAAAACGACAATTTCAAACAGTAAAAAATACTACTTTGCCGGAAAGGTTGAGGTGGTTTTCTAATGGACACATTAAAAAGAATTGGACAGCCTGAAATTTTGGAAAAGATACAGGCGGTAAGTGCTGAAATTGAGTACTTTAAAACGCTCGAAGTTAAAGAAATAACAGACGGCGAAAATTACAGGATAGCAGGGGATTTGCTTGCAAGAGTTAAAATGGTTTTAAAATCTCTTGAGGAAAGCAGAACTGAATTAAAGGCCCCTGCTTTGTCCGAGGGTAAGGCGATTGACAAAACATATAAACCGATAGCCGATAACCTTGAAGTTGTCAGGCGTAAAATTGAGGTCGGTATGTGGGCCTATGCAATTGCAGAAAACAAGCGAAAAGAGGAAGCAATAAGAAAATTCAGGGAAGAGGAAAATAAAAGGTTAGAAGCCGAAAAACAGAAAATGCTCGATTTAGCCGTACAGCAGGCAGAGCAGACGGGCGCAAAAAGTGAAACCATAGGGATAATGGCAATGGCGGCCGCAGAAAACATAGAGACGGACCAGCAAGCGTTAAAGAACAAGAAAATAAATTCGGCGGTAACGGTGTTAGGCGGTAATGGCGCAACCACAGCAAGCATAGAGTGGACATTTGAAGTCGTTCAGCCGCTACTTGTGCCCCGGGAATTTTGCGAACCGGTTGACAAATTAATCAGGGAAGCCGTCAAGGGTGGTAAAAGAGAGATTGCAGGCGTAAGAATATTTGAGAAAGCCAAATTTTCAAACAGGTGAAACCATGATAAAGAAATCAAATAATGGCGAAATAGTACAAATTTACAGCAATATATCAGGACATAATGGTTTAGGCGAGTTGCTTGCATGGCTTACGGATTTTACAATGCGTGAACACATCTACAATTTTCCGCTTGACTGGATAAAGCACAAAAACACCGAACAGGGCAAATTTTACTACTGTAATTTTACGGGCAAATATTACGAAGTGGCAAAAAATGCGGGGGTGACAGAGTGACGGAAGATGAAATCAAAAGATATACCAAAATTTACAAGGTAGAACGTGAAGCAATAGAAAACAATATCTGCCCTTATGACCGGTTAGTTTTTGCCGATACCATAATATCAATGGCAACAAGCGAAATTGAGCGAGAGATTGACCGCATTAAAGCAAATATAGGAGTTACAATCAAAGAGGACGGGGGCAAGGTAACAGAGGCAAAAATTGAACGGGCTGGATTAGCGGCAACAATCGAGGAACGGCATTTATTGAGGATTTTTCAGGCCCTATATTTGACGATAAGGTCAAAAGAATACAATGAAAGCAAATAAAAAAAAGGAGAATGAAATGAAAAAGAAAAGTGGCAGACCGGGAAAAGCAGACAGGAAAAAGGAAAAAATTGTAATGTATTGTACCGGCAAGGAAAAGAGTTTTTTTACACGTGAAGCGGAAAGGCTTAAATATAATCTTGCTGAATATTTACGGGTTGCTTTATACGAGAAATCAACGGCTGATATTTTTAATAAAGACAATTTAAAATCGGAAGTTAAAAACTAATTATCAGGTGGGAAAGTGCGGAAAATCCTCCCTTAACTCCCTAACCGTTCCTTTCCCCCTGATACAAAAAAAGGAGAACAAGATGAAAGGATATAAAGGATTCAGTAAAAATATGACCTGCAAAGGATACCAATTTACAGTTGGAAAAACTTACGAACACGAAGGGACAGTTAAGCTTTGCAGTAGCGGTTTCCATTTTTGCGAACACCCGCTTGACGTTTTTGGCCATTATGCCCCGTCAGAAAGTGTTTATGCGGAAATCGAGGCTGAAAATGTATCAGATAAAAAAGAAAGTAACGATACAAAAAGGGTTTGCGGAAAAATAACAATAGTTAAAATGTTGTCAATGCTGGAAATGGCGGAAATTGCGGTTGCTATGGCCCAAAAAAAAATCAGCGGCACCGGCGACAATCAGGCAATCAGAGGCACCG
>JBAZFH010000018.1 GCA_041653535.1 Patescibacteria group bacterium | reverse complement strand
TATTATAAAGTGAAATATCTTTCAACCAAACATCCGAAGTGTTTATTGGACGAAATAAAATTCCGCCGGATCCGGTGCTGTCTGTTTTCAACCAAACGCTAATGTATCCAATGTCTGTACTTGGACCTGTGATGTTTTTGTACTGATAAGATCCCCAACCGATATTGTTTAATCCGGCATATAAACATTTGTCATCTATACAATTTGTATCAACTACTTGATAAAAAATGTCTGTTGTATCCCATGCCGTTAAATCTCCATTTGAATAAGAAAAATTTTCAACGAATAAAGCGGCAAAAACACCGCCCGGCATGGCAAACCAGCCCACAAGCCCCAAAACAACGCCTAAAAATGACCGGCAAGCCCCTTTGTTTTTCATAGTAGTATAAAACCACGCCCGCAAAAAACTATTTGTGTTTTGTAAGCATGCCCACAATAAATGCGATCACAACCATGCCCAAAAGCACGCCCATGACCATGATCCAAACCGGCTGTAAATCACTAATAATTCCACCGGCAAATGCCATTGAACTTGAAGCAACGCCGGACATGTCAAAATACTCGTAAGCATGAGCATGTGGAATAAAATTTTGTAAAATTAAATTTATCATAAATTAAAAATCGTCATCGTCATCGTCATCGTCATAGTCATCGTCATCATCTAAATAACCGAAACCCGCTGTTTCCGCTTCCACATCATAACTTTTTCTGATCCTTTCTTTTCTTGTTGTCAGAACTCCCGGCAAACTTTTGTCTTTTCTAACTAAACCGATGATAAAACTGATCACAAAAAAAGCAATCCAGCCGCCTAATAAAATAAAGAAAAGCGGTTTGAAATCGCCAAGTGTAGCATTTGCCACGCCCATGATATCTGAAATTTTTTGGCTATCAATAACAATTCCAAGTGTTGATGTTGGCATAAAATAAAAAAAAGATGTTGAGCGGGAAAGCCCGGTGCTTTTTTATCTCTTAATGCCCGGCGGCTTTAAGACAAAACCCGCTGAACATTATTTGCTGCGGAACTTTCCAGCGATCAAACCAACTGCTTTGGAAATGATCCAGAAACCTAACACGACACCTAAAACGAGTGCGATGACAGGGAAAAGATCATTAAAAAGTGTTGGAACATAGGAAGTCATATCAGCCAATAATGTTGAACTGGCAACAGGAATAATTGTTTCTGGTGCGGCACCGGTTCCGGCAAAAGCCGAGAGAGTGGCAACAGCGGATCCAATAACTGATCCAGCGGCGATAAGATACTTTTTCATGAGTAAAAAATTTTTTCACAATTCAACACCCCGACCATTTACCTCATTAAATAGAGGATCAAGTATATTATAGCAAAAACAAAACAAACAGCAAACAGCGTGGCAATGATGTTAAAATCTTGCCCGGTAAAAATTGCCCAAAATGCTGTCAATGTTTTTTCAATTATTGCCATTTTTTAATTCCTTAAATAATCCGACAATGTTTTCAAAATCTCAAAAATTATTCCTGTTAAAAATAAAATGAAAATAAATTCTAAAATATAATTAAAAAGATATGCTGTGATCATTGAAATTTGCGGCGAATTGAAACATACGCCCTAATTACACCCGACAAAATCGCTTTTCCTACCAAAAAAATAATTAAAAAATATAAGCCGCCAACCATTAAAATGTCCGGTGCTGTCCAAGTGTTTGAAAAAACAAATGGTGTTGTTGTGCCATTAAATTCAATAATATAATTTTGATCAACGACAAATGGCTCATCTGTTGCTTCCGGTGTTGCTGTTGGTGTTGGTGTTGGCTCTTGGCAAGTGCTATTCCAAACACACCCGGCTGTTTCACAATCATTTTGATTTAAGCATAGATCACAATTTCCAATTTCACATGTTTGTGCCATTACCATTTTGACCATTGAAAAACAAAAAAAAGCAATGGCTAAAATTAAAGTAATATAAATATAACAAAAATACTTGTCAATAAATTTTCTAAATTTTTCAATCATAATTTTTTTGAAAGAAGCGATCCGGAAAACTGCCAAATGTTTTGCTGTGCCGGGTGTATATGTTTTGGCAATGCCGTTGGCACAAACCGAGCATAAAATTTAATTTGCTTACGGCTTTCTGCTTCTCTTTTGCCGTAAGCAAATTATACACCCCCCTGTCAATAGCAACAACAAATTTAGTGGATATCGTGTGGATATCTTTTGAAAAATTGGGGATAAGAAATCATTTTTTCCTAAACATGCGGAAAATATCAATTATCCCCACCACCAAAACACAACTTATCAACACTTTTATCATAGTTTATCAACACTTTTTCCACCGAAATTAGATATTATTAAAGCCAAAAAATATCATTTTATTACTCAAAAAGTGAAATACCTACTACTACGATTAGTTATATATATATAAATATATTAGTTAATCTCTATTTCAGCGTCAATTTGTAAAAAACTATTATCACGCTGGCATTTGAATATTGGAACTATACCGATCCAATATTCAACATCTTTTTTGGCACTTTCAAGCGTTTTTCTCTTTATTGATCCGCATGAAAATTCTTTTTTACAAATCGGACAATATAATTTTATTTTTACAATATACATATTTTTTTAATTTACACCCGGAATTTTCCGGATCACCCAATTCAAACCTTTGAAAGCCAAAATGCCGATCTCTAAAAGAATAACCGCTTTGAAAACATTAAGCAAAACATCTATCGGCACAATGGTATTCAAGCCGGCAAGTGATCCGCTTGCTTCTGAAATTGCTTCTGCCACCCCGTCAGGAAGCACAACATCGGGCAACAACCGAAACGGAAGTGTCAATGTGAAAAGTAATGCCGATAAAATATAAAGAATTGCTGTTGAAATCATATCTCTAAATTTCTGATCCGGTTAAAAGACCAGAAAACGAATAAAAGCCAAAATGCCCCTGTGAAAAAATTTTTGATATAATCTGTAAAATCGCCAAGCGAACTAAAAGAAACCGAGCCGTCTGTTTCTGTTGTTAATGTATCAAGTGCTGTTTCTGCTGCCGTAAAATATCCGATCGGAATTTTGTTTTTGATATTGTCCCATGTTTCCAAAAATGATCCAAAATCTTCATACTTTGGAATAAAAAGGAATAGTCCTAATTTACACAAACTTTCTGAAAAAAAACTGCTGTCAGGATCGCAAGTCAAAACAAAACCGCTTGATGTTGTTGTGCTTGTTGGCGGAATTTGCCAAATCGCTGATGATGTTGTGCTAACAACAAAATGTGATGTGCTTGTGGCAAGTATATTTTCCGGGCTGATCCAAAAATTTGCTGTGGCATTATACCATTTATCGCCCGGAAGCACAAAACTTTTTGGAATAAAAATTGTCTGCGTTGATGTGCTATCCGGCACGATCATTTTAATTTGTCCGCTGTCCCCAACATAAGAACCCGTTTCTGTTAATGTCCGTATATTAAAATATAAAAGCAACGGCGTTGTTGTGCCTGTATAATACTGATATTCCAAAAGCCATTGCGAAAAATCAGGTGTGCTTGTTTCATCCGGCGGCTGTAAAAAATCTAATGTCATGATCTCTGACGGCGGCATCTCCATGTCATCATCGTCCGGTGCGTTTCCTTCTCCAATAATTATGTTGTCAAACCAACCTTTGTATGTATTGGACGGCTGATTTAATGCTATTCTACCCAACTCAACCGATCCCAACTCGGCACTCCAACTTGACCATGCTTGCCATGCCCCGCCGTATTGTCTGTATCTTGCCCGGCTGTTGTTGTCGCTTTTCCTATACTCTGCTTGGATCTCATACCATGTATTTGCTAAATATGTATATGATAAAATATGATCATCGCCCTGTTTAATTCTCGTATTATAAAGTGAAATATCTTTCAACCAAACATCCGAAGTGTTTATTGGACGAAATAAAATTCCGCCGGATCCGGTGCTGTCTGTTTTCAACCAAACGCTAATGTATCCAATGTCTGTACTTGGACTTGTGATGTTTTTGTACTGATAAGAT
>JBAZFH010000017.1 GCA_041653535.1 Patescibacteria group bacterium | reverse complement strand
AAATTGTGTAAAAAAAATGCAGATATCTCACGTTACAAAAAATTTTTATTTTAGTTATAGCAGTAACTTATATTTGTTTACTAAATATCAATACGTTAGGGTGATAATAGAAAAGTATTAGGGTTTCACGAATATTTCGACTAACTAACTGACTGTTAAATACTTACAAAACTCAGAAAAAAAGCTATATAATGGCACGGTTATTGATATGTGATACAATTCGTTAAAAGTATCTGTGCTACAGGCAGATACGTACCTATATCTTGTTTCATCCTTTTTTAGGCGATAAAAGTGTCCTAAATGATTAACGGACCCGGAATGATACTTTGCCCAGATTTCACGATCAAATGGTCGCCAGAACGGTTCCTCACTGGATTTCAGTATTTCTTCTTCGTATCTTTTTGCTATTAGCATTGCCTTGTAGACTTTTTGCATTGCTATTGATACCGTGTAGCTCTTTTCTGAGTCTGATAAAAATATCCTTGTACCGCGCGGAGCATAATCGCTTATAGGCTTTGCATCTGACAAAAGGCATGAAAATACGTAAAATTTACGTACCTGACCTTTAAATCGCGGATTGCCTACTTTTGAAGGGATGTTTGGGCAATGCACTCTAATACGCCCAAATCGTGCTTTTTGGGCGCAACAGGACACGATAAACCCCTCGGTGGTACTCCACAGCCTAAATAGGGTAGAGTCGATTACAGGGCTTAAAAACGGCATTTCTGAGGGTGTACGAAATGTTAGTTCGTACGAGCCGGATAAAATTTCTTGGTGCGTCATTGGTCAATAAGTTTAAGCGTTTGCGCAAATGCGCTGTTAATCATAAAATAGGTACCTGAGCGATCAAAACAGCCTGTTTTGAGGGTACGGGAGTAGAAATGTACCACTTCGCCAAAAATGCTCTTTATGGTCAGCAAATGACCTGTTTTTGTGATATAGGTTTGTCCGGTTGAAAATTCCATAACTATTTTATTTTAAGTTCGTTTCACATTTGTAAATTGGTATTTCACATTTGTAAATCAATTAGTAGGTTATCCTTAAATCCTTATAACCCCTCATTTTTAGCTCTTTTTTGAGATTAGCAAGCTGCCAAAATGGTAGCCCGGATGCCATGCACCGCCTGCCACTGTACAGGCTCCCGGTAGTCGGTTTGGGCTGACGGGTTACCGGGAATTGACTAGAGTGTGTTCTCATTTTACTTCCTTTATTTTCCAGTTTTTGCCGTTTATATGAGAACTTTCCAACTCGTTACAAAATAGATTATCACCCGCATCATCACGCATTTCAAAATGCCTACCATATCCGAGTTCCTCGTTCCAGCCAATATCTTTGATTTGATATTCCTTTCCCGGAGTGATATCAAGATAATCCCCTTCCGGCGCAATTGCTACGTACTTTTTCATACTATTTGTTTTTTAGGTTACTTTTTGAAATATGGGTAGTAAGCAAATGGGATATCAAACCATACTTTACCGTCGCTTTGCGAACGGAAGGTTTTTACATTGCACCTAAATTCATACTGTGAAACTAACTTTTCAGATATGGAATTTTTAAGTAGGTACAAATCCGAACAATGTGTACCTATTTCATCCGGTTGCATTGATTCTTTTGCTAAATCATATATTTCGTTCATAGCTTTAATTTTTAGTTTATTATACCTCTTTTATTGTCCAGTTTTTGCCGTTAAGATGCGGACAGCCTATTTCAAAACACATAGCAACACCATAATCCGTATTAATACTAAATACCATTCCATGATATTTGATTTTTTTTTCGATAATTTTAATAATAGGATATTTTCTCCAATTCGTCAGATAAGAATGGATTTCTCCTACTTCCGGCGCAATTGCTACATACTTTTTCATTTTACTTTATTTTAAAGTTTTTTGCAAACCTTTATCTCTTTGAAATAAAGACTTTCGTTTTCTATTATTTCGCGCTTAGCGGACTGAACGGTATCCGTAAAAACGCATTGTTTTTTAGGTATAAATAAATAACATACCCCGTCTTTTATTACATATTTATAGCCATTATTTGTTGTCATAATTCCTTTATTATTAGTTTGTTAAACTCAACTTGCTTAGTACTATCCGGCATTTCCAGTACGCTGTATCCGTCCACAATAGCATAAATCCTGTTAAGTGTTCGGATAATGTACACAAGTTCCCCGTCTATATCAAGCCTATCCGATACCTGACCGGACAGCTCCGTGCCGTGAAGTGATGTAAATTTAATGGTTTGCATAGCTATAATAGTTAATTAGGTTAGTTTCGTCCGAAAAATAATAAACGTTTTGAGGTGCATAATTGACCATTTCACGCCCCGGAATCTCAACACCGTCATATCCCTGCAAAATAAGATCTGATTGCATTGCGTTAACAGACTCGTATTTTTGCCTGAAAATCTCAAAGTCATTGAGCCCATGAAACTTTTTGGGGTGTTTAGGTCTGCCATTTACGACAAAATAAACCTTGCCGTATTGTCTTGCCATTGCTCTGTTAGATAGAGAGCAGGTATACAACCCTTCTCCAAACGACCCGTAAACCCCGTTTTTTTGTCCGGGGTCCTTCATACCTCGCAAGGTTACGTTTTTGCGCTTCCACTTTAGATAATAAGGATCTTTCATTTTGCTTTCAATTTAAAAGTTTTTGTATACTACTTTGTAATGACTAAAATCTCCTTTTCTTATTTCAAAACCAACTATTTCATGCACCCGTTTCAATCTTTCTATCCTTAAAAGAGAGTCTTCAATCATTGTGTCAATTGAGTTTCTTCCGTCTAAAATATAAACACCCTCAGAGCCCAATAATTCAACAGGCTTTATATTATTTTTTGAAAAAACAGGCGGTATGGTTCCCTGAACGTATCCAGTGCTATTTGCAAAAAATTGTACATATGCTTTCATATTGATAGTTTTTGAATTGTTTTACTTACAGTTTTATACTTCGCTCAGCGGGTGAATTTACAGATTGACACAATTATCCCGTTTTGCGCTGAATTATCCCCGTCATGCCGGTAGGACAGCGGTTAATATTAATAAGGCAGGTCTATACGCTCAGACCAAACAATACAGTCCCTCCAGTCCGGACTATTACGACGCTTAACGGCAGCTATGGCAGACTCAGGTGTTACACCTTTTGCGGTGTCAAAGGCAGGGGTGTATCTATTGCCTGCAATGTAGGCAATGTACAATTTTTCTTTTTTCATTTTTCCCCGGTTAACCGTGTTCCGGAAGGGCTGAGTTTGACGGGCTAAGCCCGTTTCGTCGCAATTCTCAGCGACTCATCAGAAACTCTTATAGGTCATTCTAAATCTTGTGCGTTTAAGCAGGTAACGTTTTTATAAGTTCTCATTTTCTTATGTTTTGCGCCCAAAGGGCGGTTAGTTTTTTTGTAACTTTTTGATCTAAATAGGGTTTTGCACTGTTATAACGACTCACGTACATAGTATCGACAAGCACCATATTCGCAGTCAAGCCGATCGGACCTTTTGCGGGCCGCAATATAAGAGCTCCTGAGCCCTACGACCTTGCCAGTCTGCCTATCAACGATTTCAAAGATTTCTTTTTTCATTTTTTCAAGGGCTGATTAATAACCTAACAATGATCTAACGTTTGCCTCTGTAACCTCATCGTATTGTACAAATGAGAGTCTGCCAATCCGGGCAATAAATTTGCCGTATAGCTTTCCGTCATACACAAGCGACTCAATGCCGTGTGCGGTTAGGTAGTTGATTAATTTTTTCATTTTTCAAAAGTGTTAAGGTTAATACTATACTCTGAGTTTACCGGGCTTGTAACCGTCTTAGGCCTCATTATAGCCTCGTGCGGCATGGGATAACTCATGCGTTGTGCATTATTGCACCGCCATGACACGACCGCACGATCAGCCTTGTTTCGGCTCGTTTCGTTTTTTCCGGTCGCGACTCCGGCACGCGCGGCTGGCTCTCAGACCCAACCGCAATACAAAGATAGTCATTTTATAGGTATTTCATCATTTCCCTATATGTTTTACAACATGTTTTTGCATTTTTTTTGGCAGATCTGGACCACATGCAAAGTCCGGGCAGCATCCGGAGATCCGTTGCCAAAGCATGAGGCAAGCAATAGGGAGCAAAGTCGGAGCAGGGGAAAAACGGAAGGGGAGGGGAGGGGGTGCTTAGGGTTTTGTGGGAAAAGAGAGGCGCG
>JBAZFH010000016.1 GCA_041653535.1 Patescibacteria group bacterium | reverse complement strand
ATTCATCCCAGCCCAATGGCAAAAAATGACCAAAGAAATAAGTGGAACTAAATGGGGGTTGACTGATACTGGAATAAACTGGGAAGCTCCGGGAATGGGTGGATTAAATCCAGCTTCGGTAGATGCCGGTTATGGACAAAATGATTATCAAAAATATCTTGATGACATAAAATCGGCATGGGAGGAAGCTGATAAGAGTTTAAAATACTACTCCAGCGATAATGTAGATTTAGAAAATAAGTTAATAAAATTGGCCAAAGAAAAAGGCTCTACGGAGGTATTGACAAATAAGTCGCTATTGGACGAAAAGAAAACGCTTTCAGAACAACTTACTTATTATAAAGCTATACTAAAATATTGGAATGTTGATTTAGAAAACAAAAAATCCGGTTCTGACAAAAACCCGTTCTCACTCGATGTGGACAAGCTTAAAAACCAGTTAAAACTAATGGAGGAAGTCCGAAAGTTTTATCTGCAACTCGAAGGGCTGACCACTGGGACTGGACTTGAATACAACATCCCGAATGACATGTCTGAGGTTTTTGGCGGGAAACAAGAATACGCTAAAGCTATGGAATCGTACACCGACGAGCCTTGGCGTAAGGCACTTGAAAACTTAAAAACAATCGGGGAAGATATAAGAAAAAAAGCAAGCGATGTAGGCAATAAAGCCGGTATTGAGCTTGCCGATAGTTTTATTGCCGGGATAAACAGTACCATTGCGGACATTGACAAAGAAAATGTATTGGAACAAGAATCTGTAAAGATAGCATTGAAAAAAATGTACGAAAATATAGATTTTAAATCCATTAATCCATTTGGGGCTGGAATTGATTTATCGGTAACCGAAATAGTTTCATCCTACGATAAAGCATTGAAAGAAATTGAAGCCAAGATCGCTGAGTTCGATGCCGAGGGTGCCAGGTTGACCAAAAAAGAAGATATTGCTGAGTTTAAGGTAAAAAGGGACTTAGCGATCGGATATTATAACGAAGAGAAGAAAAGGTTAAAAGCCAATGCGGAAGAAAAACTTGCCGCTTTAGCCACTCAATATACAGAAGAACAATTATCTTCGGCTGGGTTATTGGATATTTTCAAGGATATAAATAGCGCCAATCTATCCCAGTTGCTTAAAATAAAAGAAGTGCTAAACAGTATGACTACTGTTAATTTAAGCCCAGAAACTAAAGCAGCTTTGGACGCTTTGGGACTGACGGTAGATGAGTTGTTGGTCAAATTAGGAATCCTGACCGGAAGTAACAAAAAAATAGTAAATTTAGAGATATTTGATGAATTTGCTACTTATGCCAGTTCCGCGGCAGAAAGCATGGTTGAGTTGGGAGATTCATTATCTGACGATACTGACGAAAAGGTGGCCAAATTAGGAAAATCCTTGTCCATGCTCGGAACTGAACTAAAGGGAGTGGTAGATGTGGCAAGTGCTTTTAGCAAAGATAAGGTATCTGGGATAATAGCGACCGTGGGACAAGTGGTAAGGCAGGTAAGCCAAAACATAGACCAACAACAAAAACATGCCGAAGCCATCGAACAATTGAGCATTGCACAAAATAAATCAGCGACCAACTATGAAATGTGGGCAAATTCGGTCATATTGAACACAAAATATGTAACCGATGCCCTTGGTAATTTAACTGAAATACAAAACGATGTATTTGGAGTGGCCAATCCGTATTCGGAAGCTATTTCCGGGGCTGCGGCATATAAAGATGCGATAGACGGGTTGGTCAATAGTACCGTAAAAATAACCAAGACCGAAAAAAATTGGAAAGATTGGTTGTTTTTTAGCAGCAGAAAAGGGACTACAAAGACAGAAGATATGTCTTTGCAGGACGCTTTAAACAACGAGGCTAAGATACAAACAGGTACTTCCACGACCGGTGCTTTATGGTGGAAAAAGACAAAATCGACATATTCCTCATTAGCTTCGGTTTTAGGTGTGGATGAAATAGATATATTTTCAGACGAGCAATACCAAAAAGCTTTAGCCAATTATGACTTACTCGATGAGCAGACCAAGGCGATGGTTGACCAATGGGGCGAATATAAAGATGCCGCAACGGAAGCCATAGACCAAGTGAATTCAGCAATGGAAGATTTGGTTGGCAACCTCGGTTCGGATTGGATGGATGCTATCGTGGATGGATATATTAATGGAGCTAATGCTGCCGATACATTTAAGAACAGCGTAGAGGGTACAGTGGAGGCTATGTTGGAGCAAATGATAAAATCCACCCTATTGGCACCGGCTTTTGCCAAGCTACAAAAAGAACTATATGCGGCACTTGGATGGACGGTAAATGAAGATGGGACGATAAATACCGACGCATCGGTAGATCCAGAAAAAATTGATTGGGCTAAAATAGTCGGCGAATGGTACGATAATACTGGTATTGATAGTATAATCACCAATTCGCAAGCAGAAATGGACAAGCTTAAAGAAGCGTTTAAGACATACGGCCTCGACTTATGGACCGGTGACGAATCCGGTGGATTAAGCAAAGGTATCCAATCTATTACTGAAGATACGGCCAATATAATTGCAGCCTACCTAAACACAATCCGATATCAGGTAATTTTAAATACCGGATATTTGCAACAATTAGTGGCAAATGCGCTGGGCGCACAAGCATTGGCCAACCAACAATTAGCCCATCTGGCGGCGATAAGGGACAATACCGGCAGGACCGCCGATCTATTAGAAGCCGTGTCGAGGGGTACTAAAACATTAAAAGTAGCATAATGATAAACAATTATTATATACAACTTGGGACTGATGTTGCGGTGGATATTTTCAATACCTATGGGATATACGTTTCAAAAACGGAAGGATTGGATGGGTTGCCCGATGCCAAAGAGCCATTTTCAAGGGATTGGGCAGAAGAACAAGGGTTGGATGTTTTTCTACCAGACGTAGTTACTTTTAAGGAAAGGCAGATTAAAATAACCTTTGCTGCCATAAAAACGCTTACATCGGAAGCAAAGTCCAATGTAAAAAATTTTCTTAAATATTTATTTTCAGAAGAGCAATTTTGCTATTTTGACACTTTCAAAAAAGAAGGGTTCAGGGGTTATTATTCCAAACACGAAATAAAAAATGCAAAATACGTGGAATATACCACATATATCGAATTTGAAATGACATTTGTGGCCCCGAACGGTATCTGTTTTGGCCAAGATATTTCTTCGTCGACAGGGATTACCTGTATAGTAGAAGATGGGGTATCGGCTGATTTTTATTTTTCGGACGGGACGAGCGTGTTGGGGGCAACGGAATCTTTTAATGACAATAAAAATGCTAATTTTGTGATAATACTGCCATCTGTATTCGACGGTGCTTATATTGAAACAAGGTCAAACAAGTTGTTTGGGTACAACGGTAAAATTTTTGGTTACAACGGTAAAATTTTTGGATATTAAAAAAAATAAATTATGGCAACTTTTTCAACACCTATAATTGTTTACGTACCAAATGATCCAGGGGTAACCCCTGCCGAACGTATTGCTTTTATGCAAGCAATGGGGTGCGCTATCGACACGGAAGTCCCGCATAAAAATACAGGTACTTCGGAAACTATATCAAGGATATGGTCGTTCGATCAATTACCTTACCTTAATAGTGCGGCTTCGAGCAATAACCACCCGGTAAGGAAGGTGGAGTTCGATGACTTGGCGGACTTGGTAAACGAAGTCCAACTGGATTCTGCTTTGGACGCAGAGGTTGTACATTTGGACGGGTTGGAACTCATCGAAGGGGAAAAGGTTTTTGTAGCGTTACCTACCCTTCACGTAACTTCCTTGACCCCAACTGGCCGTCAATTGATAAGCGCTACGGTGTGCGATGCACAAATTGCGGCATATAACGGTGGTTTAAAACGTAAGATTATAAGTATCGGCGACTGGGATATGGATGCAAGCCCGTTTATAATTGTGGCGCATGGAGTTGCTGATTTTAAAAAAATAAGAAATATACAGGCCATAGTAAGGGATGATGCTGATATGTCTTATTATCCATTGAACAGCATTGATAATTTGACCGGAACTACCCCAGATGGATCTGTTTCGTTTTGGGGATCAATCAACGTTAATTTAATGAGGGTAAATTCTGGAAGTTTTGATAATACATATTTTAGTTCTACTTCTTATAATAGAGGTTTTGTTATTATAGATTATATTACATGATGACTCTAACCATTTACCATAAAGACGGGACTGCTTTCGGCGAACTAAAGGCTTTTGAATTTTTATCGGAACACATGGGGGATTCAAAAATAACGGCCACTATTTATTCCCCGGACAAGATTGATTTTGCCATAAAAGATTATGTGGTTTTCAGGGATGCCC
>JBAZFH010000015.1 GCA_041653535.1 Patescibacteria group bacterium | reverse complement strand
CCATATATATCTTTCTTCATCATAAAGAAATCTATTACTTCTCTTACAAAATATTTTAAATTTTACTTCCCTGTTCATAAATTTTGTAACTTCTGGTTGTGTTTTTGGGCACCTGGCGGGGTAGAAAACGGCGGGAATTGCCGCGAGCTGGCTGCTTTGACTTCTACCCCTCCACCTATCCAAAAAACGGGATAAATTTAAAAATGATTTTTATAACAACGACGGCTAAAATCGCAATAATTAAAAGTTGAAAAATTGTTGAAATCGGAAATCCACCGATAAAAAAACTGAGCTTGTCTAAGTATGCCATTGATTTGGGCCAAACAAGGCCCAAATTCTGGCCATTATTAAACGCATCTGTCGTGTTGAAGTATGTGAGGAGTGTTCCAAAGGTGTCGCCGAAAGAGTTAAAAACATTATACAAAAATCCGCCAATGGCCGAAGCAAGAGGGGTGGGGATTTCATATTCGCCCGACGAGTTGGCAGCGTACCAATCATTAAAATCTTCTTCGCTGGGGTATCCTGGGCTTTCGCCTTGTGGGGCCAAACAAAGGCTCGTAACGCTTGAAAAAACACAAGTCGGGCTGTGCGCCGTGCAGCTTGTTTCGTCGTTGTCATACTGCCCGCAATAGAGCACTGACGAAATGCCTGTAAATTTTATGTCCGCCCAAAACGGACTTACATCGTTGATGCCTCCGTAATGTGTCGCAATCAGATTGTCGCTTTCGTCATACTCTTTCAGCACCAAGGCCCAATCGCTGTCCACATTAAAATCAAAATCAGAAAAAGTGGCCACAAAGTTATAATCGCTACTGCTCCCTGTGTAAATTGTGTACGACGAGCTGTTGTTTGTCCAATCGTTTTGCCAATAGATGTCAAATCGCTTGTTTTGGTAGTTCTCAAAATTTATTGAAAAATCAGTGCTCCCGTCCGTTATAGTGGCCCCGTTATTTAAACCAATATCTACAACAGAGGGCGGCGAAAAGTCGCCTGCAATAGTGCAGCCGTTCGCGTCCATACCAGTTTTGTGCCAGTCCAAACGATAACAAAATTGATTGCCGTTCTCTTCCGCACAGAAAAGGGTTAGGCCAGTGTCGCCAATCTCGTTAGCGGCAGAACAACCCCAAGTGTCGGCCGAGCTTTGATGATTACCAAGGTTTGCGTCGCCTATTGTTGACGCGGATTGGCCGCAATAACCACCCCAACAACCCTCAATGTGTTGCCATATATCTGCGGCCGTGCACCAGTCGTGGCAGACGCTTTGATTAGGGTTTCCGGCCGGAGACATGAAAGCAACCCAGCCGGCAGAGGCAGAGGCCGAAAACTGCGTCAAGAGAGCCGTTTTGAGTGCTGAGCCATTGATTAGGTTGCTTTGGCCTGTATTGAGCGACCAGTTGTCTGTTTGTTGCCAAATATAGCTTATAGGATACGAGGATACAATTCCAAACGCCCCGCCTACCCAAAAAGCCAAGAGGACGAGAGCTGCACAAAAGACCAAATAAATTTTGTTGGCGAGTGTCATAGGTGCACAAATTTTTTAATTATAAAAATCACGGCTAATATCCCTATTCCTGCGCCCAAAGCCCAAAACAGCAAAGAGGCGTGCGGTATTGATAAAAAAACATCTTTTACCTGTTGACTGATTGTTTCGGTAATTTCTGTCGCTGGGGGCGTAGAAAAAAGGCCAACAAAAAGGCCTTTAAAAAAATTAAAGACCCAACGAATAGGCAAAAAAACCGCACTAAAAAAACTGCTGATATTCGCAATGGCGAACCTTACAATGTCAATTAAGTCATACCAATAATGGGCCAACTCTATTGCCATAAATTTAGTGGCCTCTGATGGCCGAAATTATTGAAGTTAATATAATTAAGCCGACCCCTATTCCCACAATTATAGTTAAATAAGGCGACAAGTCGCCCATCAATCCTGAAATATTTGCGAGCAAGTCAGTGGTCATTTGTGAAGTCCAAGTAAAAAACATTTATTCTCTTTTTTCCCAAGGTTTAAAATCTTTCGGGCTGATTGTGCTCACAACCCTTTCAATAATAAAAAATCCAAGAAAAATCCCAAGTACAATGGCTATCAACGGCCAATATGTCGTCAAAATCCCCGTGATGTATGTTGACACATCGGATATGGCTGTGGCAGGAAGCGTGAGCTCCATAATTTTTTATTTTGCGTGGCGAGTAACAATACCAATCAGCTTGTGCACGATGTAGAAGCCTAAGGGCAAGCCTATGGCTACTGCAACGACGGGCCAGTATGTTGACATCACACCAGAAGCCTGTGTGCCGATTGCGGCCAAAGCGTCTGTTGGCGAAGTTGTTAGTTGTAAATCTATCATTGTTTTTTTGGCTCCCTTATGACTGCCCCGAGAGTTGGCGTTCGGGGCAGGTATAAGAGCACTACTTACCTTGCGTGGCGAGTAACGAGGCCAATGACCTTGTGCACGATGTAGAAGCCTAAGGGCAAGCCTATGGCTACTGCAACGACGGGCCAGTACGCAGTCATTACGGCCGAAGCCTGTGTGCCGACTGCGGCCAATGCATCTGCTGGAAGTGTTAAGTCCATTTTTTTATGCAGCTCCCTTATTTTTTCCGACCTTAATTAAATTATACACCATCAAAATTTCTTGTAAATAGGTGCGACACTGCAAAGAACACCACAGCAGCCCAAGCAAAAGCAAAGATATCATCGCCCAAACCATCTAAAAGAAAAAACATTGCGTTAGAAGCTTCTAAAATCATTTTCAAATTTATTTATAAAAATTTTTTTAATCAGGCCGAAAAGAGAAAAAATTATATAAGCGAAAAAAAACAAAAGCGTCAATAAAATTAAAAAATTCCCCAAGTTTTCTACAATCATAATTTTTCTGCTGGGTTTTGGTGCGACAAATTCCAAGCAAGTTTAATTGTAATCGCTACAAGAAAAATAATTGCCAAAGAATACATACACAAATCGCCGTATGTGATGCTTTTATTTATAAAAAACGGCTTGTCGGGGACGGCCTGTTCTGCTGTTTCACAAGTTACTTTGCTATAAGCAAAGGGTTGGCCGTCTGTCGGCGCCGTATTTTCAAAATTTAGTGGCTCTGAAAAAATGCAATCCATTTTTATTGAAATCTTTGAGTGTGCCCGCCCTTTTTGAGCTGGGTATCAATCAAATAAATTTTTCCGTTTTTATAAATTTGTATAAATCGCTTTTGTGGGCCCCATTTTTTGAGCCTTTTGGCCTCCTCGGCCGCTTCGCCACTTTGTGGCAGGGCGGCCTTAGGGGCCCCCTTTTTCAATTTTCTGTCAAAAGACTTCATAAGTCAAGTGTTTATTTTTTTAAAGTTTTTAATTTTGCTAAGGCCTTTAATTTTTCGTCGGCCGAGTCGGCTACTAATCGCCACATTTCCTCCTCCGTAATCAAACCTTTTTCTTTTGCCTCGGCATATTTTTCAAGCTCTTTTAGCCTAAAAATATCGCCCATTTTTGTTATATCTCTCCTCTTTAAAAAGGGTATATTTATCATAACTTTTTAATTGTTTTGTCAAGTTTAATTTTATTGATTTTCCACTCGCACTTTTTTGAAAAAACACATAGTTATCCACAGATTATCCACATTTTTGATACGACTAATTACAACACATCTCTGAGAAAAAGCACCAAGAAATTCCAAAAAGGTATATGTGCTAATAAGATTTACACTCTGTGTAAACGGCCCTCCCGCCACTTTTTCAAAAGTAGCGGGAGGACTGCTCGGAGGTGTGCTTTTACACTCTGCCATAGTGATAAGGCGTATGGCTACCTAAACGGGCCTGCAACGACTTAAAATTGTGCAGCCATACAATCCTCAACCTTGTATGGCTGCACAATCCTGCGTGTGCGGATTGGCTCAGGCACATCGCTATTTAACCTCGCAAGTTGCAATTAAGTCCCAACGAGGGGTGTTTTTGGGCACCTGGCGGGCCAAGAAACCGCGGGAGTTGCGGTGAAGCTTACGCTTTTACACTTGGCCCATCAGCTATCCAAAAAACGGAATAAATTTGAAAATGATTTTTATAACAACAACGGCTAAAATCGCGATAATTAAAATTTGAAAAATTGTTGAAATCGGAAATCCACCGATAAAAAAACTGAGCTTGTCTAAGTATGCCATTGACTTAGGCCAAATGAGGCCCAAATTTCTACCCTGATTAAATGCGTCTGTTGTGTTGAAGTTTGTAAGGAGGGTTCCAAAGGTGTCGCCAAAAGAGTTAAAAACATTATACAAAAATCCACCAATGGCCGAAGCAAGGGGTGTGGGGGTTTCATATTCGCCCGACGAGTTGGCAGTGTACCAATCATTAAAATCTTCTTCACTGGGATATCCTGGGCTTTCGCCTTGTGGGGCCAAACAAAGGCTCGTAACGCTTGAAAAAACACAAGTCGGGCTGTGTGCTGTGCAGCCATCTTCATCGTTGTCATACTGCCCGCAGTATAGCACTGACGATATGCCCGTAAATTTTATGTCTGCCCAAAAAGGGCTTGCGTCATTTATGCCCCCGTAGTGCGTCGCTATGAGGTTGTCGCTTTCGTCGTACTCTTTCAGCACCAAGGCCCAATCGCTGTCCACATTAAAATCAAAATCGGAAAAGGCGGCCACAAAGTTATAATCGCTACTGCTCCCTGTGTAAATTGTGTACGACGAGCTGTTGTTTGTCCAATCGTTTTGCCAATAGATGTCAAATCGCTTGTTTTGGTAGTTCTCAAAATTTATTGAAAAA
>JBAZFH010000014.1 GCA_041653535.1 Patescibacteria group bacterium | reverse complement strand
TTAGTCACTCGCTTCGCTCGTGAAATTCGTTCGTTGTTTTTGTATTTTTTTTTTGAATCAATAGGCCCGCTCGCTATCGCTCGCGGGTCACGCTGGACGTTTCTTTGACGTGGCACGTTTGTTGCCTATACCATGCGGCCGTCTCCGGCTGGGGGTCGAGTCGCGCCTTCGCGCTCCCGCCTGCTGGCGTCCCCCCTTTCGGAACGGCCGCTCGGCCGCTTTGCGTCCGTGGCCTTCGGCCTCAGTCGGAGGCAAAAGGTACGCCACTCGCAAATGCTCGTGGCGGTCTGCGGGGAAAAAACTTGCGGTATAGTTTGCTTTCTTTTCCAAAAAGAAAGCAAGCAAATAAAGAAAGAAAAGGGGAACTTCTCTTTTTTTTAAAAAAAGAGAAGTTTCACAAGAGAAAAAAAACACAGGGATTGACAATTAAAAAATAATTTTATAGAATGGAAAAAAATTGAATAGCGACATGTCGTTAAGAGATAAATCTTTTTTGCGACGTTAAAGAGTCCAGGTCTGTGGCCATCTTACTGGAACGGCCCGAAAGGGTTTAAGTTAAAAGAGCCAAAAGCTGGGGTCCCGCCACCTCGAAACAGGCGGGAGCCGTACCGAAGGGAGGAACTTCAACCAGCAAAGGCACTCAAACTTCTCGCGACGCGAGCAGTAAGAGGCCTTTACAACAAAAACCCCCCGAAGGGGGGTACATATCAGAATTCTTCTTCTTAATAAATCCGGCGAAAAAAAATCACAAAATAAAAAACAAAAGCTAAAAAACAATTATGGACGTAATGGTAACGATATTTTTGGCAGGGGCATTGGGAGCATTGGCTAAAGATATATTTAAAGACAACACAATCGAAATGCCAAAATGGAACGACGGAAAGCTCGGCCTTGGTTGTATTGGAGGAATGATTATTGGAGGAGCGGCGGGAATGTACATTGACGGAAGTTTCATAACTGCTTTCATGGCAGGCTTCACCGGAATCGCAATTCTTCAAGGAGTAATGGACGGAAAAGACGTGGAAACGACAGGAAGCAACACAACAAATAAAACACTAGTAGAAAGCATTGTTCGCTATGTAGCAAAACAAGAAGCGGTTGACCCTGACCTTGCTGTCAGAGTGGCAAAATGCGAAAGCGCTTTGTCGCCTACGGCGAAAAATGTGAATACTGACGGGTCCGTAGATCGCGGACTATTTCAAATAAATGACAAGTACCACCCGGAAGTTTGCGACAATGACGCATACGACATCGTACTGTCAACAAGGTTCTTTTGCAAAGCAGTCAAAGAGAATCATATAAGCTGGTGGAACGCCTCCAAAAAATGCTGGGAGTGCGGGGACGCTTGACAAAAAAAACATCATAGTGTATAGTGATAATGACCGCAGAGCAAAAGCAACCGACTTAAAAAGTCGGTCTTTTGTTTGTCTGCAATCTTACCCCTTGACAAAAAAAGTGAAAGGGGATAAGATAGAAGCATAATTCTAGCGGTTCCGGCTGGCAACAGCGGACTAAAAAAAACATGGCGAAGAAAAAAGCCAGAAAGAAAGAGCACCTTGTTTGCGCAAGGTGCGGAAACGACGGAGCAATTCTTTGGAATTACTTCGGCGAATACCTATGCCAAGAATGCGTGGAGAAAGCAAAGGTCGAAGACATGGAAAAAATTAGCCGCAATCAAATGAAGTTATTTTGATATGGCAGTTTTAATAGACGGACAATGGTATTGTAGTAGGGCTAAAACAAGCAAAAACAGGGTTTTGAGGAGGGTTTTGGTAGTTTTAGCTATAATTCTGTTCTTATTGGTCTTTGGCTTCTGCGGAAGCCAAACATACCCTTATTAAAATATTAAAAAACATGAAAAAAACAATCAAAAGAATCATCGGACAGTTTGGGATTTGGTTTTTAGGACTTTGGGCAATAGATAAAATGCTGGGATTAGAATACGGAATGCTATATATGGGGGCGACACTGCATTTATTAGCAACAGCAATATTAGTCTGCGTTATAATAAGCTGGTACGAAAAACAGAAAAAACGAACATGATATTTAGCGAAACAAAATATATCCGAGAAGCATGGGGACTGCCGGAGTGGAGAGGGCACGTCAGAATTAAAGCAGTGAATTGCGGGAAGAAAAATTGCAAAATGTGCCCGCATGGTTACTACCTTTATTTTAGAGAGGGAAGGTGGAGAAAAGCAAAAGAGCAGTATATTGGAAAGTGCGACAAGAACGGAATGCCAAGATAGTCTTACCCCTTTACGGCCGTAAAGGGGTAAGACAGAAACAAAGAAAATTTGGATAAAGGTCGATGAAAAGAGAAAAGTTTAATGTTTAAAATCAAAAAAATGACGGAAACAAAAAAAGGTGAAATCTTCAGCTTGTTGGGTATAGTTAAAGGAGCACTCATTGAAACAAGAACACTAACAGAAGAAGAAACAAACGCTTTCGCAGTGATTGAAAAAACAATCGCAGAGATAGAGACAGAAGGATAGAAAAAAAAAGACGGCCGGATTGGCCGTTTTTTTTATCTCTGAGTTTTTGCCATTTCAAACATTAGAGCAGCACGTTTGCCGGCAATGTCTTTAAGCATATCGTTGCTTGCAATGGCTTTGACTTTTTCAAAAGCGATGTGAGCTTTGTCGTATTGTCCGAGGTGGAAGAAACTCTCAGCGATTAAATTCCATGTAGCTGAATCATCTCTCGGCCAAGGTTTGTATGTTTGATCGCCGGTATTGATTTTAAAGCTATCAACAAACGACTCAATGGCGGGACCGTACTTTTTGGAGGAGTAGTATATAAGACCTTTGAGCTTTGAAATTTCCCAGCGTCCAGGCACTTCATTATCAGCGCGAAACACGGACCAAAAAGCACGGAAATTTTTGCCTAAGGCAAAATAACAAAGGGAGCGATTGAAGAAAACAAACCACCTTTCACTTTTCACAGGGGAGTATTTTAAATAAAGATTGTACCACTTAATCGCTTCGGAAAATCTTTTCCTTGATTGGGCGTGAAGGCCAAGGTGGAAAGAAGCCCGGATGTTTTTTTTGTTTTTTCGGATTTCTTCGCCCATTATACGAGGAACCATGTCGCGAGTCTGACATTCACGAGCGGCGGAAGACTCCGCAGATTGTCCGCCAAGACGGCCATGCTTAACGAGAAATCCGGGAAAGAAAACAACGTCTTTGCAATTTTGTTTTTCGTGAACACGGCCTTCAAACTGGCAGCCATTTCGGTATATGCGGGGATTACGAAATTGAAAATGATTTTCAAGCTCTACGGTACAAAGAAGACCCTCAGCTTTATTTTTTAAAAATTCGTCTAGCTTTTCACACTTGTCAATATATTCATGACCGTCCAAAAACAGAATCCAATCGGTTTTTATACCGGCATGAGCAAAGTTTCGGGCTTTGGCAAAATCGTCGGACCAGTCAAAAGTCTTTAAAGTATCAGCATACATTTTAGCAATTTCAAGCGTTTTGTCATTGCTGGAATTATCAACAGCGAGGACAATATTATCAACGTAGTCTATGGCAGACAAAACGGCTCTTTCAAGACCAAGCTCCTCGTTCTTCAAAATCATACAAAGAGAAAGCAAGGGGATGTTTTCTTCACCAATGTCAACAGTGCAAAGAATTTGTCCTTTAAATCCGGCCCAATTATGAAATTTGACTCGGCCGAGTGGCGACAATTTTGTGCGAAGTTGCGGGACCGTAAATGTACGGACATGTTCATCGCAAGGAATACGATTGCCGTTAGGAACGGAAATGACCAAGCGAGTACCTTTTTGAGCTTGAGCTTTAATTTGAGAAAAAATCAAAGAGTCGTCTTCAATATGCTCTAAAAATTCGCACATAACGATTGTGTCGTAATCGGCAAAATGAAGAAAAGAAGGGTTAGTGCAATCGCCGACTACAAATTCGGCGTCTTTGCGACGGACTTCTTTAGCCATTTTAATTCCTTGATTGGAAATATCAACACCGACGTACGGACCGAAAAAATAATCGGAAAGAGTACCAGTACCACAGCCAATATCAAGGACACGGCCTTTCAAAAGAGCGGCAGTCGCGATATGACGTTCCGGCACATCGTGCTGATTGACAGGGTACTTACGATAGAATTCTTCGTAGTCGTAAAGCATATTTTTTTTAAAATTATTAATTAAATAAATACCTTTTTCGAGATGCCCTAGCGATATGTTGCAATCGGTTCGAGCAGACACCTCAGGGCATTTACGTCAGAACCGTCTTATACGTTGACGGACTTGCGATAGCACCTCGAAAAAAATATCAATAAAATCTTTTTATATTTTTATTATAGCACAAACAAAAAACCCCGCAAGAGCGGGGCTTTTCGCCACAAGAATATTAAGCACCGGTCATGTCAGCGACCATACCTTCAATGTCTGCCGTTGCCCAGCTATCAAGAGCTGTGGTATACGGCGTACCAACAAAGGCCAATGCGATTGCGGTCTTCGCAATGAGGTATAAACCTAGAGCTTTGTCGTACGGAGCGATTGCGGCATAATCAAGGTCAAACTCTACAATTCCGAGGTCATCAGCCGAAGATTGGAACACGGAGTAGTAAGTATGGCCTGTACAAGCGGCTAATTGAGAGGCGTAGGCAGTCGCGTCGGTCAAATAGTGGTCCACAATGTACTTAACGATGAAAGATTGCTTAGTCTGTCCGCCAGGAATCAAACCAAGGTCAATCAACTGTTGAGCAAATGCAGTACTGGGTTTGATTTCCCCAACTGCTCGGCCTGTACCTCCCATGATAATCCTTTGGTCTCCTTGAGTGGCAGACTGAGGATTGGAGGGCTTCACCCATTGCCTAACAACGTTGACACCTTTCCAACCGAAGAAGACGAAGGCGTCGGCAATCTTTCCACTTGCACTCATTGAGTACAAGGGTCCTGAAACTTTTGCACACATATGTCGTAAAAAAATCTAATTATATTTTCCTGGCGACCTTTAAACGATAGGTCAAGAAAATTGCGAACATGCTTAGTGAGAAAGGCAATACTCTTTGACAAACAAATTGTACCCGGAATAATGCTTTCCTTTAGCACGTTCATTATAAAACCCTTTTTGCTCGCTTGTCAAGGCCTGCCAAGCAAGCACAGCGTCAGCAATCTTTTCCCTGTTTGATTGTTGAGGTTCTGTGCGGGGATTGTATGGCGAATAATACTCGTTACGCATGAATTGTCTTTTGTTGTTCAAATGCTTCAAAGAGTATATACCGGAGAAGATATGGTCTTCTCTGGTAAGCGGAGTATTTTTGACAGAAACAATAATGTCATCGTCGCCAAAGGAAGACCAGCCGAACATTGCTCGGCCGTAATGGCGATGTCTTCCGAAAATTTTTCGGGAAGATGTGGAAAATAATCTTTTGACTCCTTCAACGATTGGCATATATATCAGGTTAATTTTGTCATACACTATTGAATTAAAATATTGCCAACTTTTGTCTTATGGACACAGTCGGGACCATCATCAGTCCAAAATATACTTGTTCCTTCAAAAACAAGGCATTGAATGGAACCGGGCAAAGAAGGAGTAACAGCAACGATTGCGGCGTCAGATATTCGTTCCATTTTAACACAATTGTCACTGTAACCACCAACAAAAAGGTAGGTTTCGTCACAGGCAAGAGAGAATACATTGCCTTTATAGCGAGGGAATTCTTTAACAAAAGAAAGATCAGAAATGAGATATTGTTTAGGAGATAGGATAGTTTGGCCACCAGCGAAAATGTGCGTTGAGTTAATACATAGCGCATTGATTTGGCCGCCAAAATCAGGAGCTTGGGCGGCATAGGAAAGGTCAGAAAGAAGATACGCTCGAATTCGCTTTGTAGTCAC
>JBAZFH010000013.1 GCA_041653535.1 Patescibacteria group bacterium | reverse complement strand
GCTCGGCCGTTTTTTGACTGTATAAATTTTTTGTATCGCGGTTTTGTTGGCGGCATCGGCCAGCAAACCGTAAACCGTGTCGGTGGGCGCGACGATAACTCCGCCATTCTGAATTGCGCGCGCCGCGGTTTCCACCGCAGTCTGAAATTTTTTTGGCGTTAATGAAATAATTTCCATGTCGTCAGCGTTTACAACTTTCCAGGTACTGTTCGATGCGCGCCATTTCGCGTTCCACCACCGGACCGTCGTATTCGCCCGAATGAGCGACGGCTCCTTTATAGGCCGGTTTTTTCTGATCAAGATGTAGGCTTAAAATAAAACTCTCCTTGTCCGGCTTAATGAACAAATGAAGGCGCGGGTAGCCGATTTTTGGCCGGGTAAACCCCAATTCCCGGGCAGTGGGGTCTTCGCCCTGGAAGTGATATCCAAGGTTGCGCATCATGTTGTTGATGTTTATTTTGAATGGTCCATTGATAGTTATTTTCATATATTTTTTTCCGAAGCAAAATTGAAAATCATATCAGTATTGTTATTTTTTAGCGCATCAATAAGAGTTTTGTCAAATTTGGCGCATTTCGGGAATTTTCTATATTGTATGTTTTACGAATAGTATTCGCAGATGTATCCGTCAGATATTTGAATTTTCATAAAATGATACCGGAGAACTGTGTGATATGCCAAAGTGTTTTTTTATTCTTTAGCGATAAATTCGGCGATTGCAGCCATTTTTTATACAGATAAATTTCTTTCATGATATTATTTTAACATGATTTGCGCCCATCTTTCATTTTTTGCTAAATTAGTTTAAATTTAATACAAGCAAGATGAATCAATTATGAATAATTTGCATCGGATATTTATTTCCATCAATCTGCCGGAAAAACTGAAGAACGAATTGGGTTCGTTTCGGGAGCGCTGGCCGGAATTGCCGGCGCGCTGGGCCAAAACCGAAAATCTGCATATCACCTTGATTTTTTTGGGCAGCGCCAACGATCAAGAGGTTTGTGAAATTTGCAAAACAGTCGCCCAAGTAGCCAAGCGCCATGATCCGTTCGATTTAAATTTGAATAGGATTCTTTATGGTCCGGAGGGAAAACGGCCGCGAATGGTTTGGGTCGAAGGCGAAAGATCCGAAGAATTGGGACAGTTACAGCGCGATTTGGAAAATACTCTTTATGAGTTTGCCGGCGCGGATTCGAAGGGCGGCGAAAACTGCGGTTTTGCCGCGCACATTACTTTGGCGCGGCTCTTTCAGGCCGGATTTCGGCAGATGGAGGTTGAGGAAATTCCTGTCATCGATGAAAAAATAAACCGTGTTTTTCTGGTTGAGTCGATCGAGATTGTGGAAAGCGAGATGAAGCGCGGCGGACCGAAATACACTGTTCTTGAAAGCGCGAGATTGGGGGAATAGGAGCAAAATATTTACCGAAAATTAGAAATAGAAATTTTATGCATGGTAATCTTAAAATTCATTTTGTCGGCATCGGAGGGATCGGCGTTTCGGCTTTGGCCCGATATTATTTGTACCAGGGATGGAGCGTGTCGGGTTCGGATATCAAGGCTTCGGAGATTACCAGAGAGCTAAAAAGCCTCGGCGCAAAAATCCATATCGGTCCAAGGAGTTTGAAAAAATTACTGCCGGATTTGCTTGTTTACAGTCCTGCTGTCAGGAAGGACGATCCGGAGATTGACGAGGCAAAAGCTCTCGGAATCAAGGCGATCAGCTATCCGGAGGCTTTGGGCCAGCTGTCCAGAACCCACAAGACAATCGCGGTGGCGGGCGCTCACGGCAAAAGCACGACTACGGCGATGATAGGGTTGATGATGATTAAGGCCAAGCTTGACCCGACAATAATCGTCGGTACCAAAGTCCGGGAATTTGGCAACAGCAATTTCCGCGCGGGAAAATCAGAATATCTTGTCATTGAGGCGTGCGAATACGATAAGTCGTTTTTAAATTATTGGCCCGAAGTTATTGTAATGACCAACATTGAGATGGATCACATGGAGTGCTACGCAAACGAGGCTGAATTAATTCAGGCGTTTGCGGAGTTTGCGGCTCATTTGCCCCGGCAGGGCGCGCTTATGGCGTGCATTGATGACGCGAATGTGGCAAAATTTGTTTTGCACGCAAAAAAAACCGGGCCGGTAATTAAGAAATATTCGCTTACCCAGCCAGAGGCAAAACCGTTGCGCCGAATTTTGCGCGTTCCCGGCGAACACAATGTTGCTAACGCGCTGGCGGCGTTGGCCGTGGGGCGGTGGCTGAAGATCAGCGACAAAAAAATATTTAAGTCCTTGGCGGAATACAGCGGGGCGTGGCGGAGATTTGAATGTCAGCGGGGGATTATCGGCGGCAAAAAGATCACTGTGGTTTCGGATTACGGCCATCATCCAACGCAAATAAAACTGACAATGGAGGCCGCCCGGGCCGGATGGCCCGGGAGAAAAATTATCTGCGTTTTCCAGCCCCATCAGGCGTGGCGCACGCATTTATTATTTGACCGGTTCGTTGATGTTTTGCGCGGCGCGCCGGCGGATAAAATTTTTATCACCGATATTTACCAAGTTGCCGGCCGCGAATCAGCCGCGATTTCAAAAAAAGTCAGCAGCCAAAAATTAGTCGGACAAATCCGCAAGGAATCGGTTGAATATGCGGCGAAAAATGAAATTTTTGCAAAATTGAAAAAAGAGGTTAAGGGCGGCGAGATTGTTCTCGTTATGGGCGCCGGCGATATTTACGATTTGTCGAAAAAGCTGGCGCCAAAAAATAACGGCAAGCTTGTTCTTGGTGTTTTCCAACCAAGAAATAGAGTATAATAAAATTGTAAAAAAAATGGACAAATTGATCGACGCAATTTTAATCATCGGATTTTTTATAATCTTTATTTGGGCAATCATTGAATATTTTCCGGCGTTCCGCCAAATGATAAATATTTTAGTAAAATAAGCGGTTGCTTGAATCGCAAAAATTTTTTATGAGTAAATTTGCATTTCTAATACATCCCAGAGACAATTTTGATGTGACGAGGCGTTTTTGGTTTTCTCGTTGCATTCCGAGTTTTTTGGTTAGCGCAATTATGAAATTGCTGTATGGAAGAGCGGGGTTTACAGTATGTTCCAAATTTAAATTCAAAAGAGCCGGAAAAGAGACCGAAGGGTATATTATTGCCGTATTGTTGAATGGCCGGCAAATGATGTCTTTGCCGATTGAAAAAGTAAGAAGAAGAGTTCTGGACGCGATCCTTTATGCGCAAAATGAATTAAAAATTGATGTTGTCGGCCTTGGATCATTAATTACTTCCGTTACTGACGGCGGTGATTGGGTGATAAAACAGCCGGGAGTAAAACTTGCCGTAACGCATGGAGATACTTTTACCGTAGCGATTGCCCGCCAGGGAATAGAAATAATTTTGCAAAAATTTAATTTTGATTTTGTGCGCGATAAGGTTGCAGTGGTGGGCGCTTACGGGTTGATTGGGCGCGAGCTGTGTGTTTTTTTGGCGCAAAAGGGTTATCGCCTGATACTTGTTGAAAGCGTTCCCGAGAAAATTGAGTTAATCAAAAAAAGAATGGCGCGCGAAGGGCTATCCCAATATATTTTAGCGGCTTCGACCAATGTAGGCTCAATTATTGATGCCGATTTTGTAATAACTGCAACATCGCATCCTTCATACTTATTAAAAAGCGCGGATTTAAAAAGAAATGCTGTGGTTTATGATATTGCTCAGCCGGTGAATCTTGGGCAGGTTGTTGCCGAGCAACGACCGGATATCGTAAAAATTGACGGTGATTATGTGGATATAAACGATATCGATCTAAAATTTTTAATGGGGCCGCCCAAGGGAAGCACATTTGCTTGTCTGATCGAAACCGCGATGCTTGCACTGGAAGGAGACAAAAAGCATCATGTTGGCAATATCGATAAATCTTTTCTTGAAACGACAAAAGAATGGGGTAAAAAATATTGCTTTAGACACGCTTCATTTACAAGCTTTGGCAAGCCTGTTCGCTCTATTTTGTTATCGTCCGATGATAAAATAACTAAAATCCGATAAATAACGCATATATGGCGGCTGAAGTAAAAAAAATTGAAACCGATTTTATCGTAATTGGTTCGGGCGCCGGTGGGGCTACTATTGCCTATGAATTGGCAAAACGGGGCAAGAAAGTTATTATTTTAGAAAAAGGATCGATAGTTTCGCGAGTTGGAACCGAACAGGCAGCTATTAATTTTTATGATAAATTCGGAAGATTGAACAGTAAGGAGGGAAATATTATTTACAGAACGATAATGGCCGGAGGATCAACTGTTGTAAGCTGCGGCAACGGCGTTAGATCTTTAGAAAAAGAATTAAAATATTTAGATATTGATATAACCGAAGAAATAAAGGAAACCGAGATTGAATTAGCGGTTAAGCCCTTTGATTTAAAATTAATGGGAGACGGTACGAAAAGAATTATAGAATCATCTCAAAAAATTGGTTATAATTTTGTTCCTATGCCCAAATTTGTCGATTTTTCAAAGTGCGTTTCTTGCGGTAATTGCGTTTTGGGTTGTGTACCGAGGGCCAAATGGACTGCTTTGGATTTTATTGAAAAAGCGCAGGATTGCGGCGCATTGATGGTTACTAATTTTGAATTGGATAATATTATTATTTCAGAAAATAAAGCAGTTGGCGTGGAGGGAAGAGCGCGCAATGAGGCGATGGAGATTTCGGCGGGAAAAATTATTCTTGCTGCGGGCGCGATAGAAACACCCGTAATACTGCAAAAAATAGGAATTTCCGCTGGCAACAGGTTGTTTTGCGATCTTTATACGGTTGTCTATGGTATTGCTGATGTTGGATTATCCAGAGAGCCATCAATGGCGATAGTTAATGATGATTTTTATGAGGAAAAAGGTTTTATCTTGTCTACTTTTTTGGATACACCGCTTAGTTTGTTTATGACTGATGCTAAATATTATCAACATGCTATAAGGCGCGATAAAGTATTGGGGATAATGATTAAAATTAAAGACGATATGGTCGGTCGGATATATGCGAATGGGAAAATCAGCAAGACAATTACTGACAGCGATAAAATGAAATTGAATTTAGGAAACGAAATAGCAAAGAAGATTCTAATTGAATCAAACATTAATCCCAACTCAATGATTACCACCAAGCCGCGCGGTGCTCATCCGGGGGGAACCGCGGCTATTGGGGTTGTCGTTGATAAAAATCAAGAAACAAAAATAAAAAACCTTTTTGTTAGCGATGCCAGTGTTTTGCCGGAAGCTCCCGGATTGCCTCCGATTTTAACAATAGTTGCGTTATCTAAGCGATTGGCAAAAATATTATGATAGAAACGCCAATAGATATTTACCTTTTAATAATGACCATTGCCAATTTTATTTTGGCATTTTTGATATATTTTAGAAGCTCAAGGACGAAAGCAAATTTGTTTTATTCTTTGGTGGTTTCGAGCGCCGCTTTTTGGACATTTTGCATGTTTATGTTTAGAAGCGTGGATGGCGAACTTCTAAAAATATGGAGTGTGGTTCTTTGGGCCGCTACAATTCCAATTGTTTATTTTTTCCTTTATTTCAGTTTAAATTTTCCCCATGAACAGAAGATTAAGCCTTACTTACATTTTTTAATTGGATTTCCGAGTTTAGCCGCTTTTTTAATAGTTATTCATTTTGGTATTTTGAAACAGGCTTTGTTTATAGACGGTTATAAGGGATTCATATTTAGTTTGCCCAATTTTTATTTTTATTCTTTCTATATAATCATTTATTTTGCCGTTAGTTTTATAATATTATTTAGCAAATACCTTCAAATAGCGGACAAATATCTGCGAGCACAATTATTTTTTGTTACTATCGGTTCTTTAATTTCGGCTTTAGCGGGTGTAATTTTTGGGATTTTTTTACCTCTTGCGGGCAATTTTAAGCTGTATTGGCTATCCCCGGGGTTGACTGTCGCTTTAACCGTATTTGTCGCTTATGCTATTTTAAAGCATCGTCTTTTTAAAGTTAAGGTCATTATTACTGAGTTTTTGGTAGGGATAATGGGTCTAATTTTATTAAGCCAAGTATTCACTGTTTCAGATGTCGGTTGGAGAATTTTGAATATTGTTATAGTTATTTTATTTTTTATTTTTGGATATTACTTGGTAAATGCCATCGAAAACGAAGGCAGAAGGCGAGAGGAAGCGGAGTTGGCCGCGGTAAGAGAAAGGGAGTTACGCCGGGAGGCGGAAACATTGTCGGCGGATTTGAAGCGGCTGGATGCCGCCAAAACGCAATTTTTGCTTTCCACCCAGCATCATTTGCGCAGTCCGCTGTCAGTGATTCAGGGATATTTAAGCATGGCCAACGAGGGAAATTATGGCAAAATACCTGCCCG
>JBAZFH010000012.1 GCA_041653535.1 Patescibacteria group bacterium | reverse complement strand
TGCGAAAATCTTTTGTGCAAATCAATACCGATATGGTATCCTTGTTCCATAGGGCTGCCTCCTTGTATTTTGGGACTGATTGTAACATTAATCAGAACTCTGGAGGTAGTCCTTTCATAATATCATTATAAGATAGAGCGATCCGGCCTTAACGTTGTTCTTGTTATCGCGGTCGTAGATAACAAGAAAGTATGATGCTACGGACATTACTTCCCAGGCAATAAGAAAAAATATTCCGTTTGATGCGGATACGACAAGCAACATGCCAAGAATAAACAGGTTATAAAAAAATCCCAGGGAGCTAATGCTGTATTTTTTATAAAAATGTTTTATATATCCGACACTATAAATAGAGCAAAAAAGAGCGATTAGGGAAATAACAAAAATAAAAAAAGCAGACAACATGTCAATGTGAAAAGATAAAGAAAAAAATGGAAAGAGAGGCGTATTAAACGTCAAAAACATATCTTGTCCCGTAATGATTTTTGAAATTGAGAAAATAAATCCCCATAAAGAACCCGCTACTGCAAAAAAATTACTCCATATATTGGCAGATGCGTCGTCTTTTCTGTACAATAAAGAGCCTGCTGCGCCTATGGCAAACAGCGAAAGCAAGGCAAAAAAACTTATCGGTGAAGTGATAATTTCTAACATATTATTGTCCGGTATCTAATGTTTCAAGAATATTGAGCAGGTGGCAAAGGATTGTTTTAGGCGAGGGCGGGTCTCCCGGAATGCAATAATGCACCGGTATTACTGAATCTACGCCGTCTAAAATCGCATAAGAACCTTTGTAGATGCCTCCGTTTATGGCGTCATCACCGATTGCTACCACAATTTTAGGGTCAGGTGTTGCCTCGTAAGCATTTTTAACCGCTTTTGCCATGTTCCGTGTTATCGGGCCGGTTACCAAAAGCATGTCGGCGTGTCTTGGAGAGGCAACGAAATGAATTCCAAAACGTTCAATATCATAAAAACAATTAGACAGGGCAACGAGTTCTTGTTCGCAGGCGTTATCGGAACCGGCATCTATTTGTCTTATGGCAAGGGACCCATGAAACAAGCGTTTTACTTTATCCTGTATTTTTTCACCGACAGCAATGATTTCCAACTGCTCGCGACCGGCAGTATTTGTGGGTGTTATATTTTTTGAAGTTCTGAATATTTTAAAAAAAAGGTTTATCATATATAAGCCATTTTGTGTAGGTTTTATTTGGGGGTTTTGATGTTTTAATCTTTGAATCGCTATATTAATTATACCACAATATTTTTCATTTTCCGGTAATACCTCCAGCCAATAAATTACTTATTTCGTTGAAAGTTAGCTACGACTGGATCGTCGGGTGCGGAGGCGGCGTAAAATTAGGCTGGTATTGAAAAAATAGGTAATATTATGGTAGGATTACCCATCAAACAGGCTCTAACGTCGTCCCGTAAGCCACCCTAAAAGATTTTTGGTATACAGAGTTTTTAATTGGAGGATCCTATGACTATTGGTACCGTAAGAGAAATCAAAACCGAAGAGACGCGGGTAGGTCTTATTCCTTCCACTATTGCCAAACTCAAGGAAAAAGGCCACCGGGTTCTGGTGGAAAAAAATGCAGGACTGCTGGCTGGAATAAAAGACCAGATGTTTCAGGCAGCTGGCGCGGAGGTTTTCTCTTCTGCAGCCGAAATCTGGAAAGAATCCAATTTGGTAATAAAGGTTAAAGAACCGCAAGAAGCCGAATACGGGTTGCTCCGAAAAGACCAGATTCTTTTTACCTACTTTCATTTCGCCTCCAATCTCTCTATGACCGATGTCCTCATCAAAAAAGGGGTCAACTGCCTTGCTTACGAACTGGTGGAACATAAAGGTAATCTCCCTTTGCTTACACCGATGAGCGAAATTGCCGGACGGCTGGCCGCCCAGGAAGGCGCCGAATACCTGAAAAAAAACAACGGCGGCAAGGGGCTTCTCCTTTCCGGGGCAGCCGGAATAGCTCCGGGTAAGGCAATCGTCATCGGCGCCGGTGTGGTCGGCATCAACGCGGCCCGGATAGCCGCCGGCTTGGGTGCCGAGGTTACCATCCTTGATGTCAATTTGGAGAGACTGCGTTACCTGGAATCCGTTCTTCTTTTTAACTGTCGTCTTATTTATTCTAATCAGGAGAACCTTCTGAAAGAAATCAAGGCCGCCGACTTAATCATCGGTGCAGTTCTCATTCCGGCCGCCGCCGCGCCCAGGGTAATTTTGAAAGAAGACCTGAAATTGATGGAAGAAGGGACGGTTCTGGTGGATGTGGCCATCGACCAGGGTGGTTGTTTTGAAACCAGTCGTCCCACCAGCCACAATCATCCGGTTTATGAAATTAACCACATCATCCATTATTGCGTACCCAATATGCCCGCCGCCGTCCCCAAAACATCCACTTACGCTTTAAACTACGCCACCGCGCCTTACATTTTGGCGCTGGCGGAAACCGGAGGCGATTTGTACGAACTTGACCAGCCGAGGGCGTTATATTCCGATTTGAAGTCAGGGCTGGCTGTTTACAACGGGGAAATTACCAACCAAGTATTAGCCGGGGTGTTAAGAAAGAACTAATCAAACAAAAACATCCCATGTTTCGGGTTTCCTATGTTTGTTGCTTGCGGCGTTGCTGATATTAAATAATTTTATGGACTTCAAAGGAAAATTGAAGGAAGAAGAAATACTGAAGTTGCTTAAGGACTTGATAACCATCAGAAGTGTTAATCCGATGGGAAACAATCTGTCAGGCGATGAATACACAGAAGGAGAAATAGGCAAATACATAGGAGAATATCTTGAAAGATTAGGAATTAGAGTTAAGTTGCAGAAAGTCTCAAAAAACAGAAACAATGTAATTGGTTTTCTGCCAGGTAAAAATTCTTACAGGAGCCTGCTTTTGGAAACCCACATGGATACCGTTCCTATGGGGAAAAATCTGCTTATTCCAACAGTGAAGGAAGGCAAAATATACGGCCGCGGTTCATGCGACACCAAAAGCTCGTTAGCCGCTATGCTTGTGGCTTTGAAGCTAATCAAGGAAAATGGAGTAAAACAAGACGCAAACATTTACTTTATTGCGGTAGTAGATGAAGAATTTTGTGGTTTGGGGTTAGACAAAGTAATACAATCAGGTTTTAAAGCGACGGCAGGAGTGGTTGGAGAACCGACAAAATTAAAGATCGTTACAGCGCACAAAGGAAGGCTCTGGTTCAGGATACATACTTTCGGAAAGTCTTCCCACGGTTCGAATCCCGACAAAGGGGGTAATGCTATTTGTATGATGAATGAAGTCATAAGCCTAATCAGAAATAAAGTTGAGCCATATTTCGCCACAAAAAAACATAAATTACTGGGTTCACCAACAATCAATATAGGAAAAATTTACGGCGGAAACGCACCAAATATAATTCCCGACAAATGTTCCATCGAGGTAGACTGCAGGTTGACTCCTGATGAAAAACCTGAAGACATAATTCGGAAAATATCCACGGAAATAGGAAGAATAAGAGGGAAGATGCCATGTTTTAAAGCGGAAATAGAAAAATTTTTTATGGTTGATACGCCTCCTCTGGTTTTGGGTTTGAATGAGCGCATAGTTAAGTCTATGGTAAAATCCTCGAAAAGAGTGCTGGGAAAAGTCAACGTTTGCAGTGTAAACTATGATACAGACGCCGGCAAGTTTACTAAAGCTGGTATTCCGTGCGTAGTTTTTGGGCCGGGAGATATAGCTCAGGCTCATTCTGATAATGAATTTGTTGAGATTGAGCAGATTGTCAGGGCGTCAGAAGTTTACGCCCAAATCATCGTGGAATTTTAAGAGGTAGGATTATCCATCAAACAGGTTCTAACGTCGTCCCGTAAGCCATCCATGTTAAAAGTTGTTGTCCTGCAACGTTCTTTATGTATACCCTAACGGGATGTTCGAACCTGTCCGTCTTTTTGCTAAGAAAACTTCCTCGCATTCACAACTCCAAACTTTCTAATATAAAATGGTGCAGTTTTTAGGGAGAAGGTCAGGAAGGTCACAACCGCAGAACTATCAGACAAATTATTTTTTCTTATAATTTGCTTTTTCCTCAAGCCAAGAAGGAACAGGAATACGGCACTTTTTTAAAAAAATTATGGTTTGTTTAATTGAGAGATTAGTTACGTCCAATCCTCTGAAAGTTTCATGGTTTATTGGATAAATTCCATTTTTTTCATCTCCTGAGTTATATCTTGTTGTTAAATATATATTTTGTTTGGTAGAATTATATGGTGGTATCATTTGACCTTTTCTGTAAATGATAATTCCGGATTTTGGTTGATAAAAACTCTTAATTTCTTCTGCCTGTAATATTATTCTTTCTGCTCCATAACCTGCTCTTTCTCCGATTGAATCTATATATGCCGTAGCATCTGTGCTTTCCCTGAACGCATCGTTTCCTGCGGAAGCGCCATTTCCGTGAAAATTTTGAGAGTTTACAGCCAATCGATCATCTGCCCTGCCACCTTCCCATACACAGGACTTACTTTTTTCAAAACCAAAATCACCTACAGAACAATGTGCCAAACATTCTTTTGCCATTGAAAAAACATGTTTTCCGGTTTTTTCTTTTATTAGCGGAAACAAACTAATTCCCGTACAGCCACACCCAAAATAATCTACAGTATGAAGATAGTGCCCGTTGGGTTTTGTTGCAACAATCATTCCCATTATTTTCTTCTCTTTTCTTTCTTCGGGAGTTTCTTCTGCTTCTCTTTTACTATAAGTAGCATATTTTAAGGCAACCTGAGGCATCAATAATGCATAATCTTTTTTTGAAATAGTTTTAACTATCTCAAACAATTCTTTTTCATAATCTGCCTCTTTTGCAAGGGCGAATATTTCTTCTAATTTTTTGAACATATTTATTTACAAAGATTATGTATGGAAAAATCCAATTGCCTATCAAAAGGAAACGTTTTAGCCTAATCCCCCAAAAACTGCTGTATTATTTATCTTTGCCCAAAATTCTGCAAACCACAGTCCCGCATTCAGGGCATATCCCCTTAAACATCTTTCGACTATTCTTCATTGTTACTTCTTCGCCGTTTTTAATAGTTACCGATTTTTTACATTTCATACATCTGCCCATAGTTTCCATTGTTTCCTCCGTTCACACCCATCAAAAAGAAATATTTTAGACTTCTCCGTTAATCTCGTCATATTTTACTCCAACATATCTATTTCGTTCAATTAAACCCCACCTCGCCAGGATGCAGTTATATTTGGTGAGGCAGAGAAGGGGGCATAGAATCAGGCTGATATTAAAAAAACAGGCAGTATTATGTTAGGATTATTCATCAGGCAGGTTCTAACGTCGTCCAGTAAGCCACCCTGACACTTCATGAAATCATTGTGCTGCAATGTTTTTGGTAGTGCTTTGAGGGGGAATTAAATCTGTTTACGTAGAATCTATTTATGATGGAGGTGGCACAGTTAATAGAATATATTCAATTTTCTTACCATCTTCACTATCTCGGGCATCATTCCTAGTTTGTTGTTATAGCTTCAACGAATATGACCGGGTTATTGATTTTCCGCAAATATCCGGGCAAACTCCGGGGCTAACTTCTTGAAGGATTCCAATACAACCGGGGCAAAATGTTCGGGTCTGGTCTTCTGGTCGCCCTCGATAATAATCCGGCAGGCGGTTTCATGGTCGAGAGCGGGTTTGTAAGGCCGTTTACTTCTCAAGGCGTCATACACATCCGCTATCTTTACGATGCATCCTTCGATGGGAATGGTTTTGCCTTTTAACCCTGCCGGATACCCGGTACCATCCCAATTTTCGTGGTGAGTGAGAGCAATCTTCGCGGCAACCTTCAGGTATTCCGAAAAAGACCCTTTAAAAATGCTCGCGCCAATTTTAGCGTGAGTTTTCATAATCTCAAATTCTTCCGGTTTGAGAAAAGTCAGTTTCCGCAGGATACTGTCCGGGATTCCAACCTTGCCCAAATCATGCATGGGACTGGCGTGGAAGATGGCTTCCACTTTTTCTGGAGCAAGTCCTAATTCCTTTGCTAAAAGCCGAGAGTAGTGACCGATTCTTCTAATGTGGAAACCGGTCTCTTCATCCCGGTACTCGGCGGTCACCGTCAGGTGATGGATGGTTTCAATATAGCTAGCTTTTGTTTCCTGATGTGACTCGTCAAGTTTGCGTAAAGATTGCCGTAGTTTATCTTCCGTCTGTTTGCGCTTGGCAAGGCTCTGTTTCAGTTCTATGTTGACCTGTTCCACCCGCTGCGTTTTGTCCTCCAGCTTGCGGATTAGTACCGTGTTGTATTTCTGCAAATAGCTGATTTCCTCTTCCGGTGGCGCTTCGTCCGGCCCGCCAGTCGGCGCGACGGTCGGACGTTTAATTTGCCGAATGACTTCTTGAATTGTATTTATGAAGGCTTTCGGCTCATCGGGTTTGACGAGGAATTGCTCTGCACCAAGACTGAGCGCTAATTTCCGGTCCTGATCGTCGGTGTAGGTGGCGGTGTAGAAGACAAAGGGTATTGGCCGCAGCCGCTCGTCTTTCTTCCACTCGCGGCACAGGGTGAATCCGTCCATCACCGGCATTAAGATGTCGCTGATGATGAGGTCCGGCGGATTCTGTCGCGCTTTGGCCAGCGCTTCTTCACCGTTTGTCGCCTTTATAATTTCATAACCCTGCGGAACAAGACGTGCTTCGAGAAGTTCAATGTTTTGGGGATGGTCATCAACAACCAAGATTACCGGTTTGTTTTTCATCCGCCACCTCTTTTGAATTTAACTTTTTAATATATTAGAAAGTCACTCTAGGCGGTTTAATCTTCCTGGCCTTTTGCCCGGAAGGTTCATTTCGAAATAATCTCCGGGTAGTCAGTACCAGCTTGAAGTGCATAAGGACCCTATTCACAAAGATAGATGGGGGCCTTATTTATTTCTCGGTTGCTTCGGACGGCGACCAAGCGCAGCGGAAACCGTAGTTGACGTATTTGAACGAAGATGGGTCCCAGTTACGAAAC
>JBAZFH010000011.1 GCA_041653535.1 Patescibacteria group bacterium | reverse complement strand
AAATCTTTTGTGCAAATCAATACCGATATGGTATCCTTGTTCCATAGGGCTGCCTCCTTGTATTTTGGGACTGATTGTAACATTAATCAGAACTCTGGAGGTAGTCCTTTCATAATATCATTGCGAGGAGTGTGCTGTGCGACGCGGCAATCTCGTTTTACGTAGTGCGACCCTTTAAGGGTCGCTAATGTAGGGGAGGGGCTACGCCCCCTCCCGCAATCTCGTCTGTTGAAGTAATTGTCTTTTCAGTGCTAAAATAGAGGTTGAAAATGGTGGCTATGGTGTAGTGGCAGCACACTGGACTGTGGCTCCTTTAGCACGGGTTCGAATCCCGTTAGCCACCCTGTTAAACCCGCGCTGAAAACGGGGATTCGAGGGGAGCGAAGTAAGCTGCTGCGACTGATTAAGGAGCAGTGGCAGCGGGTGGCCTAGTCGAGGCGCAGTGAAGCCGAGACAGCCGAATCCCGTTAGCCACCCAAATTTTAATTTTATTGCGAGAAACGTATTTTGACGCGGCAATCTCAACCTTGAAAGATGAGATTACTTCGCTGAAAATTGAGTGGGCCGAATTTTAAGTAATGAAGTTTTAGTGTAGCCACTCCCGTTAGCCATTTCAATCGCCGCTCCATAAATTAAATCCCTTGTTTATTTATACGATATTTTTGTTATATAATATTAATATGGACCTCAAAAATGTTCCAATCTATTTCCTGGCCGGGGGCGTTATCACTACGCTCATCGTACTTCTTGAAGGAAGTGGGCTAAGGCTCTTATCCGGTTTAGCAACCATGGTGCCGGTTTTCACCCTTATCGCCTATTTTTTTATAGGTGCATCGCGAGGCGGCGTTGCCTTAAGTCAACATGCCAAATTGGTTCTTACCGGGACTTTGGTTGCGTGGGTTCCTTATATGCTTACGGTTATTTTTCTTGCGCCGCATCTCAATACATATAAAACTATCGGAGCGGGACTGCTGGTATTTTTTGTGCTTGCGATTGTCTTTTTATTAACGTCGCAACATTTCGGCTGGTTTCAGTAATAAAAAATTGAAAAAACAGATAATATTATGTCAGGATTATCCATCAAACAGGTTCTAACGTCGTCCCGTAAGCCATCCCAAAAGTGATTTTGGCCTATAAATATATGAAGTTGCTATAAATCATTTCCCGAATAAGATAAATTGAAACTTTTGTTAATCAAAGGAAAATCCGGTACTATATTGTCAAATCCGGCGTCTTTAAGAACAGCCCAATTAACAAAAGAAGGGTCACGCACAGCCACCCTGCTAATATTTCCAGCCGAATCTGTTGTCACGAAATATATAATTTCTCCCCGCCATCCTTCAACAATACCTACCGCAATGGCGTTCTTTTTGAACGCAATGTCAAGATTGGGTATGTCGATATGTCCTTCCGGCAATACGCGTAACACCTCTTGAATAATCTTAATTGACGCGTATGATTCTTTAATGCGAATACGGAAGCGCGCATATACATCTCCGCTCTGTTCCGTCGGGACTTTTCCGATGGTAATTTCATCGTAGGCCGCGTACGGATAATCAACGCGCGCGTCATTTTCTAATCCAACCGCTTTTCCCGCAATTCCCACAACGCCGTGGTCTTTGGCGATTCCTGAGGAAAGCACTCCGGTGCCCTTAAGACGATTCAAGAGTGATGTGTTGTCTTCCGCTACCGCAATAATTTCGGAAAAATCTTTGAGTATATTTTTAAGGTCCCCGGATAATTCATTCTTTTCTTTGCCGTCAATGTCTTTTGTTACTCCACCAATTGAATTGACCCTGCGCAAAAACCTGTTTCCTGTGATTCGTGCGTTTATTTGTAAAACCATTTCCCGCAGCCGCGCGCCATGCGCACCGCCAAAATTAAAACCCGTATCCAGCATAATTGCTCCGATATCTCCGAAGTGATTTGCCAGTCGTTCTAATTCGGCGTATATGACTCGCGAATGGAGTGCTCTTTTCGGTACGATGCTGTTGTTTAATTGCTCCAATGCCTGGCAAAAAGCCAGGGAATGGCTGAAGGAACTGTCGCCGGAAATTTTTTCTGATAAATGCACCTTATCATTGAGCGGGAGAATTTCAAACAATTTTTCGCTGCCCTTGTGTGCAAAACCAAGCCGTGGCTCTAAAAGCACAATTCTTTCTCCGGCAACGCTAAATCGAAAATGCCCCGGTTCAATAATGCCGGCATGGATAGGACCAACCGGGATTTCATATATTCCTTCACCGGCTACTTTTTGGAATTGATATTCTCCGCCGGCTTCTTTCGGTCTTGTTTTCCAATCAAAGTCTTTTCTTAGCGGGAAAACATTCTTCGGCCAATTTTCATGAAGCATGATCGGTCTTGAATCCGGATGGCCGACCGGCGTAAGGCCAAAAAATGTTTGTAACATTCTTTCGTAATTCCACGCTTTATGGGTTACCGGAGTCAATGAAGGGAATTCAGTCGTATTTCTTAATTGAATGAAGGGGATGATAAATGTATTCGCTTTCGGTGCGCCAAAAACATACCAGATTTTAAAACACCCGTTTTCTTCCCTTTCGTCTGTGGCGGTAATGAGTTTAAGCGAAAGATTTTTACGGCCGTGTAAATTTTCGGCGGTTTCTTTTATTTGCGAAACCGGAATTTCAAAAACAGCGGTGTTATCGCAAAATTCAAATTTTGCGTTTTCGGGAAGATATTGTTCTATTTTTTCTTTGCTCATGTCAGTATTGTAAAACAGCGTTGGTAATTAACTTATACAAAAATGGCGGGAGAGAAAAACTTAAATAAAAAACAACGGCAATAAGCACGAGCGGCGGAAAAGTAAGCCAGGCGTTTTCTTTCCCCCGGTTTATTTCCGGCGGTTTTTTTCCAAACACCATCGTGGTGGCATGATGAAAGAACGAAATAAATAATATAGCCGCCGAAAATAAGGCGACAATGGTTACGGTGGGATATGTTTTTATGCCGGCGGAAAAGACAAGTATTTTTGTGAAAAACATTCCAAACGGCGGCGTACCGGTAATGATAAAAAATCCGATTAAAAATAATACGCCGGTAACCGGCAGGGTGGTGATAATCCCTCGCACTTTGGCGATCCTCGTGGAACCGTATTTTAAAAATATTATGCCGGAAGATAAAAAGAGCGCGGATTTTATAAGGGCATGATAAATGATGTGGAGCATTGCGGCATAAACTCCCAATCCGCCAAAACCGAACCCAAGAGTCGCAATGCCCATATTTTCAATGCTGTGGTAAGCAAGCAGGCGTTTATAATTTTTTTGAGTGAAGTTAATCAGTGACGCAACTACAACCGAGAGCAGACCAAAAACAATTAGTAGTTGCCGGGAAAAATCAGGACCGATGGATGCGTCGGTGATTAATTTAAATCGCAGCATTACGATGAACGCAACATTTAAAAGCACCCCTGAAAGCAGCGCGCTGATAGGTATCGGCGCTTTGCTGTGCGCATCAGGCAGCCACGTATGCATTGGCGCAAGTCCGATTTTGGTTCCGTAACCGATGAGTACAAAAATAAATGCGATTTTCGCAAGCGCCGGATTAAGATATGCGGCAGTTGCAGTCAGTAATTGCCAGTCGGCAAATCCGTTTCCGGGTAATGAATTTACGTAAGTGAAATACAAAAGTGTTCCTAAGAAACCCAGCAGCAAACCAATCGAATTGATGATCAGATACTTCCAGGCCGCCTCCATGGCTGCCGGTTTATTGTAAAAACTAATGAGGAAAGCGGTGGAAAGCGTTGTTGCTTCGATGGAGATCCAGGCAAAAATCGGATTACTGGTTGTTACCGCTAAGAACATCGCCGCTAAAAAAAGGTCCAGCAGGACGAAATATTGCTTTACCCTGGTAAATCCGATGATATTTTGGGCAGTTTCTCTCCGGAGATATTGGACGGAATAAACGGTAGCGGCAAGACCGACCAGGGCAATAATAAGCATAACAATCGCCCCAAGCGAATCAACCGAGAAAAAGACCGAAGGAGAATAAATTCCGAAATCGGAAACCTTTAACGCTATGATAGTAGATCCAAGGAAAGCAACAATGGAGGCGCCGACAGAAAGAAATTCAATAACAATTCTGTTTTTAACTGATATATTTATCAGCGCCGCAGCTATTAATATTGTAATTAGAAGTATTAATTCCATAGTATCAATCCGTTAAGTTTTTCATGGAAGTAACATCATGCGACCCGAAATGTTTATAGACCATAGACGCAAATATGGTTGCAATGATAATCCAAACAAAAATATTGAATATTACTCCTATTTGTAGTCCTGGCGCTTGTTCAAGGCCGGCGAATACGATAAAAGCCACGATGCTGTTTTCCAAGGAAAGAATCCCAAGAATCTGCGATATTGCTCCTTTGCGGTTGATAATTAAAAAGAGCGAGAGGAATATGGATGAAAGCGCGATTGACAACAACGCCTGGTGGGTGGGGACGATACCCGTCAGCGGCAAAAATTTTTGAGAGTGGGCGATTGAAGTCAACACGGCAATAAAGATGAGCGTGAATGGTGTGTTGAGATAGGTATTCACGGAAAATGACAAGGCGTGTTTTTTAATTAAACGGATAAAAAACAATGGGGCTAAAATTACCTTAACGACAAGATTGAGTAAAACCACGATATATGTGTATATATTGCCGGTTTCAAAAAAAGAATTGAGAAAAACAAGGCAAATCATCAGGGATTGAATGCCATACGCAACTGCAGCCGTAAAGTTCTTTTTGGCAAGATGCAAAAAAATAACAGTCAGAAACATTATACCTAGTAAAAACTGTAAGAATGAAATGTCCATAATTAACGGATAAGTCCGATAGCCACTGCGTTAAGGATAAATGAAGTTATTAAGAGGTCCGGCAGGCGAAAAAATCTGAATTTAGCCATGCTGGATTCAAGAATAGCAATTGTAGCACAAAAAATAAGCATTTTTATGATGAAAACAACGATGCCGGTGGTCACGGCGCTTATATCAGAACTTTGCGCAATGCCCAGAGGGAAAAATAGGTTTGATCCCAAAGCAACAAAAATGACCAGTTTGTTGGCTGACGCCCATTCCATCAGCGCTAATTTCTTTCCTGAATATTCCAAAATCATCGCTTCGTGAATCATCGTCAATTCCAGGTGAGTATCCGGATTGTCGAAAGGAAATCTTGCCGTTTCGGCAAGTAGGATAATAAAAAACCCGCAAAATGCCAACAAGATAGACAGGAAAGACTGGCTGGACGCGAATATATTAGCGTTGGAAATCGCGAATAGATTGGTGGTGCCGCCTACAAGCCCGACTGTTAAAAGTGAAAAAATAAGTCCGCCTTCCGCCAGCGCGGAAATAGTCATTTCCCGACTGGATCCAAATCCTCCGAAAGCGCTGCCCGTGTCCATACCGGCCAACGCCAGAAAGAATGTGCCGATAGAAAGTGTGTAAACGATAACGAGCAGGTTGCTTGTCAAAACATTATTAACAAGGGAGGAAAAAAGAGGAATACTGGCGCCGACAACAAGAGTCACGGCAAATATGATGATTGGCGCGCAGCTAAAGACCCATGAGGCATCTTTGCTTATTATTTCGTCTTTATGTAGTAGTTTCCATAAATCTTTATATGGTTGGAAGATACTTGCCCCTTGACGATTTTGCAGCCTGGCTTTTATTTTTTTAATAATGCCGACACAAAGCGGGGAAATTGCCGGCACAAAAATAAGTTGAATTATCCAAACAATAATATTCATAATTTATAGCACTAAAAATAATGCAATCGCCAGTGCGATAAAGATATAGGAAATGTAGGCATTGATATTTCCGCTTTGAATGTTTTTTGCCCGTAAGGATAATTCGTGAATCATCGTTTGCATTGGCCGGTAAAAATATGAGTGATATATGTTGCCCACGCTTAAAGTAACCTCTCTGGATTTCGGCAAATACCTGCTTTCATCGTCACGGTATTCAATTTCGTGCTGAATACTTGGTTTCAGGACATTTTTAAAAATAAGAATAATTGACCTGGCAAATCCGGTGGCGGTTATTTCCATACGCGGGGTTAAATCGGTGCCGCAATCCCATGTGCCGCCGATTGTAACCTTTTGATTTTTATTAACCAGATAGCGGACGATAAACGTCGTAAGGAAAATAGCAATAACGAGAAAACCGAAAAGCACCGGGGCGGAAACTGAAGCGAAACCGTTTCCGACATTGAAACTCTGACGGGAAGATACAGAAACAAGCGAAGTAACATTTTGGAAAATAGTGAAACTTTTACTTATTTTTTCAAGTAAAATGGTTACGGGGCCGGAAAATATTCCAAACAAAAGCGATAATAGCGCCAAAGTCCCCATACTTATGCGCATAGATAATGCGGATTCTTTGGCATGCGCCACTTCCGCACTTCTGGGGCGGGCAAGAAATGTCGTGCCGAAAGCCTTAACGAAACAAGCGAGCGCCAGACCGCCGGTAATTGCCAACGATCCCGCGGCTACGACGAAAATCCATTGTGAAGAAGAATGTAATCGGGCTATTCCCTGAAAAATGGTTTGAAATGTCAGCCACTCACTGAAAAAGCCATTAAACGGCGGCAGGGCGGAAATTGCAATTGAACCAATCAGGAAAAACATTGCTGTTTGGGGCATATATTTAATGAGTCCGCCGTATTCTTCCATATTCCCGGTGTGCATTTCATTGATAACTGAACCAGCGCTTAAGAAAAGCAGAGATTTAAAGATGGCGTGATTGAGTGTATGGAAAAGCGCCGCCGCAAGACCAAGCAGGGCAAGCGATGGCATGCCAAGCGAATAAAAAGTAAGCGCGCTGCCAAGACCGAGTAAAATAATGCCGATATTTTCAATACTGTGATAGGCTAAAAGCCTTTTTATGTCATGTTCGGTGAGCGCATACAAGACCCCCAGCAGGGCGGATATTGAGCCGAGAGCAAGTACCGTAAGTCCCCACCAAGCCGGTATGGGTTGAAGCACGTCAAGAAAAAGTCTGATTATCATGTAAATGCCGGTTTTTATCATTACGCCGGACATTAGGGCTGAAACATGGGAAGGGGCGGCCGGATGAGCGGCCGGAAGCCAAATATGGAAGGGTATGATGCTGGCTTTTGTACCAAGGCCAACGAGGGCAAAAATAAAAATAGCGTTTTTTATCGGCAAAGGAATAAGGGCAACATTAAATTTTACCGTCGCGAAGTCAAAAGAACCGGTATATTTAAAAAAAAGTAAAAAAGCGAGAACAATAAAAGTTGTACCGATATATGTCATCTATGAAAGGACTGTGTCAAATCGCGTAACTCGTCCCTTTCAAAAACGTAGTTTACATAAATTATTCTTAAACCGGTTAAACCGGATTGTATCGTTG
>JBAZFH010000010.1 GCA_041653535.1 Patescibacteria group bacterium | reverse complement strand
TTCATATATATTAACGATCTTTGTCTTTTGGTTTCATTAATGGAAAAAGAACACTGTCGCGTAGATTTGGTTGTTGCGTCAGCAGTGTAAATAGGCGATCAACACCCATGCCCCAGCCGGAAATTGGCGGCATGCCGTGTTCCATGGCGGTGAGATATTCTTCATCGACATCCATGGCTTCTTCATCACCGGCGGCTTTGGCTGCGGCTTGTTCGACAAATCTTTGGCGCTGATCGATCGGGTCAACTAGCTCGGAATAAGCTTTAACTATTTCCCAGCCGTTGACTACTAGTTGAAATTGGTCGACTGTTCGATTATCACTGTCGTTAACGCGCGCTAATGGCTGTACTACTTTTGGATAATGATAAAGAATAGTTGGGTTTACAATTTTGGGTCGAGAGAATTTTTTGTAAATATTATCAATCAAAGTCGACAGTCCCATATTTTCGGCGTCTTCTATTTCAATTTCTTTCTTTTTGCAGTCGGCACGCAAATCTTTGACGTCGGTATAAGACATAATGTCGAGACCAGAGTCTTTGTTTACTGTTTCGATAAAATCAATTTTTTTCCAAGGAGTGGTAAAATCCACTTCGCGTGGATTACCGTCTTTGTCTTGAATAGTAATTTTTTTGGGTATGTTTAATTTATCAAAAAGGTAATCAAACATTTTTTCGGTAAAGGCGATATTGTCTTCGTAGTTCCAGTAAGCACAGTAGTGCTCGATATGAGTGTGTTCGGGTAGATGCGACGGATCGTGACCTTCATTACGAAAAGCCTTACCAATCTCAAATATTTTCTCAAAACCACCGACGATTAATTCCTTAAGCGGTAATTCATGGGAGATGCGTAGTACAACATCAATATCCAGAGCGTTGTTGTGCGTTTTATATGGTCGCGCTGCGGCGCCAGTAGCACTGTGAAGCAGCGTTGGTGTTTCGACTTCATAAAAACCTTCCTGCCAGTAAAATTCGCGGAGCGCACGAATAAAGTTGGAGCGCAAAATAAAGCGTTCCAGAGTGTCGCGATTGGAGATTAGATCCAGGTAACGCTGACGGTATTTGGCTTCTTGGTCTTGTAGACCATGCCATTTTTCCGGCAGCGGTCGAAGTGCTTTGCCAAGGAATGTCCATTTTTTTACTAAGATTGAGCGCTCCCCCTTTTGAGTGGTAAAAGCTTCGCCTTCAATACCAAGAAAATCTCCCAGATCAATATTTTTGAGCAAAAATTTATATTCATCATTACCTAGTTCGTCTTGTTTGAAAACAATTTGCATTTTACCGGAAGCATCTTGCAAGTGAGCAAAGGTCAACTTACCCATGTCGCGAAAAGTCATCAGCCGACCGGCAACCGCCACCTTTTTGCCTTCTTTTTCTCCTAGGGCCTCAGCTAAACTATGGGTTTTATCAAATTTTTCCGGATATGGGGCGATGCCACGATCTTTGATTCGTTGTAGTTTTTCTAAGCGGACAGATTCCTCGCTCAGTTCGTTATTATTATTTTGTTGGGCGTCTTTTTTGGTCATAAAGTTAATTTAATAGATATAGTACTATTTTAGCGAAAAAAACCGTTTATAGCAACTAAAAAACAGGAGGTTTTACCCGTCCTATTTTTTTTCAATCAATCACTATTCTACGGCTATTATTTCACAAACCATTTTGCCTCTAGGAATCACCACTTCGAATTTATCACCAACAAGACGACCCAGAAATGCCTGACCTAGTGGCGATTCGTTGGAAATAAGACCTTTTACCGGGTCGGCTTCGTTAAAACTGACAATTTTGAACTCTTGAAGTTTGTCGTTTATCTTCACTTTTATTTTTGAACCAAGGTTGATCGTTCCGCCCTTATGCGCTACGCCGGAAACAACTGCGCGTTTAATCATATCTTCTAGTTCTAAAATCCTGGTTTCGTTAAATGACTGGTCTTCTTTAGCTTCCTGATATTCAAAATTTTCCGACAAATCACCCAAGCTTTTAGCATGTTCAATTTTTCCCGCTATAACCTTTCTCTTTGCCATTGATTCTTCTAGTTCTTTTTTAAGTTTGTCCAATCCTTCTGATGTTAAAATTAGTTGGTCCATAATAGTGTTAACAAAAAAAGCCCTTTACGTGCTGCTTTGTATTTTTAGATTAGGTAGTTAGAGTCTGTTATTTAATAATAATGGGAGGAAGAGCATATGTCAAGTTTAAGTATGCAGGAAATAAATTAAAACCCTATATACTGCATACTATCCCCCTATACTTATTGAAGTTTCGCCTTAAGGTAATCAATTAACTCTTCTATTTTTATCCTTTCTTGTGCCATAGTGTCGCGGTCGCGGACGGTAACAGCCTTATCGTTTATCGAGTCAAAATCAACGGTAATGCAATACGGGGTGCCAATTTCATCTTGGCGACGGTAGCGTTTACCAATACTTTGGGTTTCGTCATAATCAACCATGAAGTGTTTACGCAAAGTATCTGCAAGCGGTTTGGCAATAACCGACAATTCTTCTTTTTTGGAAAGTGGCAAAACGGCTACTTGAATCGGCGCTAAATTCTTGGGGAATTTCATTACTATGCGTTTTTCGGTTTCTCCTTCTTCGGCTGTTGGCGCGTCTTCTTCGTGATAGGCTTCCAGCAGCGCGACAAGAATCATGCGGTCAATACCAAAGGTTGGCTCAATAACATGCGGTAGATATTTTTCTCCGGTTTCCGGGTCGGTAAAATGCATATCCTGACCACTAACTGCTTCATGACGTGACAGATCGTAATCGGTGCGATAAGCAATGCCGTGCAATTCTTTGATGCCAAAAGGATATTTATATTCGATATCAACGGTTCTTTTACTGTAGTGCGCTCGTTCGCCGTCAGGGATCTCATGCCAGACAATGTTATTCATGTTGATTTGCATAATATCTGACCACCAGCGCTTGATTTCCCCTAGCCACATCTCAAAAACTTTTTCCCAGTCGTTTGGATGGATAAAATATTCAAACTCCCCTATCTCAAACTCACGAGTACGGAAAATAAAATTGCCGGTGGTGATTTCGTTGCGGAAGCATTTGCCGATCTGAGCAATACCAAATGGCAGTCGACGGCGAGTTGTGGTCTGGATGTTTTTGAAATTAACAAACATACCGCCAGCTGTTTCCGGACGTAAATAGGCTATGCTAGTACTATCTTCTGTCGGACCAAGAAAGGTCTTCAGCATTTGGTTGAAATTCTTCGGTTCGGTCAGGTTGCCACCGCATTCAGGACAATTGATCTCACTAATAGATTTGACCGGCTGTTTTTCGTGTTCTGGTCTAGCACTAATCATCTCTAGCAAATGGTCAGCGCGAAATCTTTGATGACATTTTTTGCACTCCACTAACTGATCATGAAAGTTTTGCAAGTGTCCGCTTGCTTCCCAGACTTTAGGATTCATGATGATAGCCGCGTCAAGCGGTACCATGTCGGCGCGCTGCTGCACAAAAAATTTCCACCAAGCATTTTTGATGTTTTGTTTTAGCAGATGGCCTAGCGGACCATAGTCCCAACTATTGGCTAGCCCGCCGTATATTTCACTGCCGGGAAAAACAAAACCACGGCGTTTGCATAGTGATACGATTTTGTCCATTAAGTTTTCTTCGGTCATATTAAATAGTCATTATTTCTTGTTCTTTACTTTCGGCTAGAGATTTGATCTGATCATTGTACTTGCCAGTCATCTCATCAAGGTCTTTTTGCATGCGGAATTTGTCGTCTTCGGTAATTTCATTATTTTTTTCCTGTTCGATAATTTCTTCTTTGATTTTATCGCGAATACCGCGAACGGCGATGCGAGCAGTTTCGGTTTTTTCTCCAACAAGTTTTACCAAATCACGACGGTTTTCTTCGGTCATATGAGGTACGCTGACACGGATAAAATTACCCTCATTAGCCGTGCCCAATCCCAGATTGGCGGCAGAAATAGCTTTTTCTATTTCTTTAAGCAGGCTTTTATCCCATGGTTCGACAGTCATGCTTTTACTGTCCGATACGTTAATGCTACCCAGTTGCTTGATCGGCATTTTGCTGCCATAAGAGTTAACTAACAAGTTTTCTAATAAAGCCGGAGTGGCACGACCGGTACGTACTCCGCTCAAATCAGCTTTAAAATGTTCGAGCGCTTTTTCAAAATCTATTTTTTTATCCTCTATTGTCATATAAAGTATTATTTTAGCTTATTTTTATTATTTTTCAAGTATAGTTACCCCTAGATAAATAACTTTAGGATCTTTTGAACTAATAGCCAGAGCCGATCCAGCGCGAGTGGATGGGAGTTTTTTAGCAATCCAACTTTTACCGCCGTCTAAACTTTTTACAAAAGCTGAGGAGGTTGTGTAGTAGATACCGTCACTGTTTTCTCGGTCAATAATCACCGCCAATATATTTTCTTTGCCAGGAGCTTCGATTAGTTTTAGTGCTTCCCATGTCGCACCACCGTCGGAAGTTTTGAGAATACCGTATTTTGCCGCCCAGAAAAATGAATTACGTTTTGACTGATCAATAACAAAATCGCGATATTCTAAAGAATCTTTGTAAGACTTAAACTGATCTTTGATTTGCGTCCAATTTTTTCCCTGATCAGAAGTCTTGAATAAGCCATTGTTAGTCGTGGCAAAATAAATAATACGGCTATCATACGGATCAATAACGATTTTAGTAATAGGCGTGGAAGCTCTTTTGATAGTCGCCCAACTCAACCCCGCGTCGTTACTTTGCATCAAATCGCCGTCTTTAGTACCGGCGTAGATAATATTTGAATTATACCAATCAACAACCAAAGCATTGACAATATCAGTGGTTTTACTGCCATAATAAATTTGTTTCCATTCACGGGCGCAGTTTTCTGTTTTAAATATTTTATTAGCAGCACTAACGTAAATATTGCAATTATCCTTTGGGTCAATGGCCAAGTCTTGGATTGATTTCATTTCTGTTGGTTGACGGCGGGGCGTCTGCCAATAATCGGCGTTGTTGTAAGAAAAAAACAAACCGTTATCCTTGGTTACCAAATAAAGGGTTTCGTCGTCTTTCGGGTCTAGATATATTTTTTTTACGTTGATTCCGCTAATCGATCCCGGGGTGCCGGAAATTGACGGAATCAGATTTTTGGCAGTCCATTTTTCTCCCTTATCCGTAGTTTTATATACACCGCCGTCAGTAGTAGCGCCTTTTTTGATAGACACTTCGCAACCGGCTAATACAAAAATCGCGAGAAAAATGCTTAAAACTAGTAAAAATTTTTTGGTCATAAATTTAAAAAGTTTTTAATATATTGATTTTTGATAACACTGCTCACAATAAACGCGTAGTCCGTTATTTAGTTTGATTGAAGACTCCATTTCTTTGCCACATTTATCGCAGTTACGTAATGCTATCTCGCCATTACGACGCTTTCCTAATCTTTGCTGATATCTGACTTCTGGATGAATTCTTGGTAGGGCAATATTATGCGCACGATAAAAAGCCAGTTCTTCTTTAATGATTTTGAAACCGTTGCCGGTTGTTTCACAAATAATGGTTTTACTCAGGATATCGTCGCCGACATCTTTTATATTGTTTGGCAAGTCTTTGGCAGCGATAGCGTTAGTGTAAATTTTATTTTTTTCCTGTTCTTGCCAATAACCGTCGAGCGTTTCGACTTCAGTTTTGGTTTTAGGAAAGCTGATTGCTGCCATGGTGTCGTTGTAAGGAAAAAATGACATGTTCAGCGGAAAAAATTCTCCATACTCCCCTGTTTTTAAAGCATGATCCTTGATTTTTTTGACGAGTGAAAAATACTCATCTTCGCTATACTGTTTGTTTAAAATACAATATTTTTTGTTTTGCAGTCCGCTGCAACCAAAGCAGTCGGTGCAAGACTGACAAAAACTGCAATATTCCAAATTATTCGAAGAACGAACAGTGTCGCAAAATTTTGTGTTGTAACTGCCGGTACCACCACCTAAAAGTTCGTAGCCAAGCTGACTTTTAACGCCAAAATAAGAGGTGTCAACGGTATCTTTTAACTCCAATCCATTATCACAAAAATTAATGTTTTCACAATTTATCAGTTCACGACAGTCTCGGCAGTTTTTGCAACCATCCAGGTATTCAGAGCGATAGCAATCGACGGATTTGTTGTTTTCTAGATTTTTATAAATCGCTTGTTTTTTGATCGTGGCAAAAAGCTTTTTATATTTTTGGAGTTCTTCATGGTTTCCCAGGTGAACGGTTTTAATTTTCTCTTCATAAGTTTTTTGATTGAGCTGTTCACCCCAGAAAACATAAGCGGCGTTGCGCAGATTGGCTCCACCAAAACAATCATGACAACCGTGGCAGTCAAACAAAAAGGTTGAGTCACGGCAATCATAGGCTTCTTCTGAAAAATTTACGTTATAACAGTTTTTGGAGCCGGTTAACTCATAACATAATTCGCAGTTTTCAATGTGGAGGCCGTCAGTGCATTCTTTGCATCTTATTACCCAGGTTAAATATAAACCGTTTTCGGCTAAACCAGTAAAACAAAGATAGCAGTTTTCACCCATCATGCTGACACAGTAGTCACAATTTACGGCAGATTGATGGCTGACTATACCGATGCGCGGCACAGCAAGAAACAGCTCTTGCAGTTGTGGAAATAGTTCACGGCTAAAATCGAAATCTCTACCATAATCAAGAGGGTTCCACTGATCAGACCACTAGTAAGTAGCGTCGTAAATTTTGTAGGCGCTTTGCGGTTGATAGAGAGAAATAATCTCTTTTCCCGTAGCGTCGCATTTGCGTCGGTAAAGATTTCTTTCATTGCGAAAAGCGAGTCGGCCAAGCAAGCGGCATTCTGGGCATCGCTTTGGTTCTGGGACGGCTATCTTATTATAAAAACCTTGGTCGTCATTGGAAATTGTAAATTCTTTTTGGCAGACGATACATTTCATAAGCTGATAAATGATTAGAACTGTAAAACCAAATGTTCAAGTGCTAGCTGTGGGTTAACGTTGCTACCAAACAGTGCCTTGGTTTGATCAATAGCTGCTATCCAGCCGCGCAATTCAACCGTGTCCTTTTTATATATATTAGCCTTTTTTAGCTCTTCCTGCAACCAATAATTGATAATCCCGTCAGGCGTATCCTGTCGGCAATTTTTGATCAGTATTACGTCGCGAATAACTGACTGCCAGACATCCAGACTTTCTTCAATATTTTTGATTTTATTGATTAATCCCTCGCCTTCTTTGCTTAAGACTTCTACAATTTGGAACTTCTCTGCCAAAGTGCCGCTAGTCAGGCGCAAAAATTCTTTGACTTTTTCTTGGCGCAAAGAGAATGGTTCATTGTCACGAAAAAATTTTACAGCCAGACCCGGTCTGCCAGCGGCCAGATAGGACAAGTTGTCAGCTAAATTTCTGGTACTCCCCATTTTTATCAACGATTCATGGATTAGGTTACGGTCAACCAGCTCTAAGTTGAAATTTTGGCAGCGTGACAGAATGGTTTTAGGTATAACGTCAGTATCGCGAGCAATCAGTATTAAAACTACCTTTTGCTCTGGCTCTTCTAATATTTTTAACAAAGCATTTGCTGCTTCAGTGCTCATTAATTCAGCCTGGTTTACAACCGCAATTTTGTAAGAATTAAGAAATGAACCAAGGCTTAACTTGTTTTTTAACTCCCGGACTTGTTCAATAGAAATGTTTTTTTTGAGATTTTCGGTTTTGGGGTCAACTAGACGATCAACCAAAAAAACATCGGGGTGGATGTTTTTTTCTAGCTGCAAGCATTCAGAACACTGGTCGCAAGGGTTGCCACTACTTGGTTTGGCACAAAACAAGGCTTTGATCAGCGCTCGGGTGATTTTTTTCTTGCCAATACCGGCTGGACCAGAAAAAAGATAGGCGTGGGAAATATTACCAACGGCTATGGTTTTTTTTAAAAAATCAACCACATTACTATGGCCAATAATTCCCCAATTTTGGCTAAAATCAGATTTACTCATGGTTTAAGTTTAGCAGGTTTTGAGCTAGTTATCAATAATTTATTGACAAAAATAGGTAGTTATGGTATAAATTTTTGATGACTTAGCTAAAAGTTTCTTTAAAAAACCAAACCAACCGGAACTGGAGGTGATAAAGCGTCGAAAGTTACAAAGACGTATCTGAAGATGATGGCGAAGTATTCGACCGATTGCCTTTTTCTTGGCTTTTTTGGTTTGATTTTTCGCCTGCGTTGTTGGCTCGGTCGAAAAGCGAAAAATTCGAAAAGTGGTTCCTCGTCAAAAAGTTTGCCAACGATTTGGTTGGGGCTATTTTAAATAAAACTAAACAAAGGAGGAATGATGAATAAGAGTTTGGTTTGGTTTGCGTTTCGCGAAGTGATCGGAAGACCGCTTTTTCTGATCACAACGGCGTTGTTGATTCTACTAGTTTTGGTCTTTTTTACGGCGTTAAATATTCCAGCGGCTGCTATTGGAAAAGTTATAGCCCTGGTTTTTTCCGTCGGCTACGGCTGGAGCGCAATCACTGTTCTGTGGTGGGTGTGGCAAAGTAAACGTTTGGCCAAACGGTGGGATGTTGATCCATTTCGGATACTGGTATGCTTCTCTCGCTCCGGAATGGGCAAATGCGGATATGCTTATTGGCACCGAGATGACTTTTTGAATTTTAGTCATCATAGTCATATCTA
>JBAZFH010000009.1 GCA_041653535.1 Patescibacteria group bacterium | reverse complement strand
AACGGCAAAGAGATTTACGCTATATCCATGAAAACCGGCGAAGAAGGCGAAATTGCCGACTTTCCAACACCTCACGAACTATGGAACAAAATATTTTCTAACTGGAATAAATGGAAAGAAAAATTTGCGAGCGTGCCAAACGAAGGCGAATATGGCAAGCGTTATTATCAGGAAATTGCCATCAATAATATTTTGAATGCGGTAGCGGAAGAAAAAAACAGAATACTTTTGACCATGGCGACCGGAACAGGAAAAACCGCCGTGGCTTTTCAAGTCGCTTGGAAACTTTTTCAAACTCGCTGGAATTTGAAACGAGACGGCGCGCGAAGACCAAGAATTTTGTTTTTGGCAGATAGAAACATTTTAGCCGACCAGGCGTTCAATGCTTTTTCCGCTTTTCCTCAAGACGCGCTGGTAAGAATCAATCCTTTGGATATTCGTAAAAAAGGCGGAGTGCCGATGAGCGGCAGCGTTTATTTTACGATATTTCAGACTTTTATGAGTGGTCCAGACGGAACGCCGTATTTCGGCGATTATCCGGCAGACTTTTTTGATTTTATTATTATTGACGAGTGTCATCGAGGCGGCGCCAATGATGAAAGCAACTGGCGCGGTATTTTAGATTATTTTTCTCCCGCCGTTCAACTGGGTCTAACCGCTACGCCAAGACGACAAGACAATGTGGATACTTACCGATATTTTGGAGAACCGGTTTATACTTATTCGCTCAAAGAGGGAGTGAATGATGGATTTTTAACGCCATTTAAGGTAAGAAGAATTCAGACGAATATGGATTATTATACATACACTTCAGACGATAAAGTTATTGAAGGCGAAGTGGAACAAGGCAAGATTTATGACATAAATGATTTTAATAAAAATCTTGAGATCATAGAACGAGAAAAGTATTGTGTGGGAGTTATCTTGAAAGAAATTAATCAGAACGAAAAAACAATTATATTTTGCGCCAATCAACCGCACGCATTGTTGATAAGAGATTTGATAAATCAGATGAAAGAAAGCAAAGCCCCGAATTATTGCGTCCGGGTCACAGCTAATGACGGCGCGCGCGGCGAACAATTTTTACGAGAATTTCAAGACAATGAAAAAACAATTCCAACGATTTTAACAACTTCGCAAAAACTTTCTACCGGCGTGGACGCGCGCAATATCCGCAATATTGTTTTAATGAGGCCGGTTAATTCCATGATTGAATTCAAGCAGATTATCGGTCGCGGAACCAGGCTTTTTGACGGCAAAGAACGGGAAATTAAACATATGATTTCAACTTCGTTTTATAGCGCGGACGGCAAACCGATTTCAATTCAAGAGTTTATGGATAATATGTTTGGCGCTCTGCCGGAATTTTTCAAGAGCGAAGAAGAGCTCCGGCGTATTTGGTCAAATCCAACGACCAGAAAAGCATTTTTGGATAATATTGCCGAAATTGGTTTTGGCAAAGGCGAATTGGAAACACTGCAAAAGATGATTGATGCCGAAGAGAGCGATCTTTTTGATGTCTTGACTTATGTATCATTTTTAACACAGCCAATTTCCAGAACGCAAAGAGTAGAGCAATCAAAAGACAAAATTTTTAAAGGATTGGATGAAAGGCAAAAAGAGTTTTTGGATTTTGTATTGTCTAAATACGAAGCCAAAGGAGTTGAGGAGCTTGGCGAAGAGAAATTGCCGGTATTGCTCAATTTGAAATATCACGCCATTGCCGACGCGGAACAATCGCTGGGAAGCGTGGACAGTATCCGCTCAATATTCTTTGCTTTTCAGAAAAATCTGTATGCGAAAGTAAAAGCTTAGGTGAGGTGCCGGCTAACGCAATTTTTACATAAAACCTATGTCCAAACGCGGAACCAAACTACAATACTTTTTTCTCAAAGACATTAATCCGGTTGTCCGGTTTCTCATTATCTCCGATACGGTGCTCACCGGCGCGGCCGGACTATTGGGGCCGATTTTTGCGCTCTTTATCACGGAATTCATTACCGGCGGCAACGAAGCGGTCGCGGGGCTGGCGGCGGCAATTTATCTTTTCACCAAAAGCGTTCTGCAGATTCCCATCGCGCACCTCATTGACAGAATTCGCGGGGAAAAAGACGATTTTTGGCTCATGTTTATTTTTACCGTTCTCATCGCCTTTGTTCCTTTGCTGTATTTGGTTATCAGTACGCCGCTTGAGCTTTATATAGTACAATTTGTATTAGGCGCCTTTACGGCATTTACGTTCCCGACCTACATGGCGATATTCACGCGCCACATTGACAGGGAAAAAGAGGGGACTGAATGGGGGGTTTACTTTACGCTCACTGATTTGACGAGCGCGGCGCTGGCGGCTTTGGGCGGCTACATCGCGGTTTCGTCCGGATTTCAAGCTCTTATCATTACGGTTGTTATCCTTTCGTTTGGCGGCGCGTTGCTTTTGTGGCCGATAAAGCCGTATATCAAGGCGGCAACAAAACATTAGTTTTTTTAAAAATAAAAAATAGCTCCACCCAGGGCGGAGAGGCAACATCTTTCAATTTCGCTGAATATGAAAATTGGCGGGGACGATGTCCGTAAGTTTGCACCTTTTGCTGCCTCTATTGAACCAAAAATGAGGGAATTACGCAAATTATACAGAAAAAATCCGAAATGGTTTGAGGTTCCTAAGTTTGCGATTAAGGTTTATTAGAATACTATTAGTATAAATTTTGGAGTGTGCAAAATTTTAACAATAATTCAAGGCTCCAAAAAAACATCTTAAAACTAATTACTGCTCTCTTTTTCATCCTTCTTGCCATTGTTTGGCGTTTTAGATTGTTCAGATTTTATTTTTTTAATGTAATCATCAGGAGACAGCCCAACTATCTTGTCATCAATATTAACAACATGCCCGACTTTTTCTCCATCTCTTATATCATTCTCCATCCAATCAGAAGATTCTTCCCATTTTTTCTCCGAATTGTTAAGCCTAAAGACAATGGGGGAATAAGTTTCTTTGCTCAAGGTATCATCAGTTAAACTCGCTAATATCCTTTTAGCTTCTGTCAATGCGTCTTCCGCTTCGTCTAAAGTTAAATTTATACTGAAAAGAAAAACCACAGTCTTTTTCCCTGCTTGTTTTATGACCAACGCGATGTCGTTCTTTTTACTGGGATTTATTTTTTTTGTATTAAAAACTTGTTTGACTGCCTGTTTAAATTTACCCCATAAGGCATCATTCAAATCTTGTAGCGTATTTTTAACAACCCATAGTGTTATAAGTTCCAAACAAGTTTTTAGAACAAAAGGTAAGAGATCGGGACCGCCAAAAAGCGGTCCGCGCCATTTAATTGCATCTTTATACTTTTCTTCCAATTCTGCTTCGAGTCTATCGCGTTCTGTGTAGTCGCATATTTCGATTTCATCTTCCTTCTTTGTGGTTGCTTGTCCTATACGTTCTCTTTCAGCATTGTAATTTTCTAAGTCTTTTTCATATTGAGTGATTCTCTGTCCGATAGTTTTTTGTCTTTCAACAATTGATGGGTCAACTCCACCTTTAGGTTCAAGTTCGCTAACAATTAGCGGAATAAATAGATCACAGTGCTTTTGGTGTGTGCTTAACTTGAGAGCGATCCGACCTTGAGATTTTACAATAAACGGCACGTTAAATTGGCTAAATTGAACGGTGGTGGAAAAACTAAGTTTTCTCTTAAAAATTGAACATACATCGTGCTTAATATCGGCGCTTACAGTATTAGCAAACTCAAATCCATCAACATCAACAAAACTGCCGAGGATTCTGTCATCTATGCTACCCCAATTAGTTTTTAAACAAGATTTTGCAACTTGTCCTGAAAGAATAAATGAGGCTCCAACATGTTCGTATGGCTTAGGGCTTATTACTTTAATTTTGCTCATAAAGTGAATTTTAACTCTTACATTGTGGATAAATCAATTTTTGACTTTCTATTTTCTTTCTATTATACTATAATTATAGAGCTAATAAAAACTAAGGTCAAGTTCATGCTAACAAAAAGACAAAAACAAGTTTTAGACTTCATATCCTCCTATCATGAGAAAAAGGGCTATGCCCCCTCTTTGGAAGAAATACGCAAAAAATTTAAACTTGCCTCTGTTTCTACTGCCCATTTTCATGTCAAAAAACTGCGGGACTTGGGATTTGTAGGCAAACAAGACAATAGACCAAGATCAATTAATATTTACGAGAATGAAAAAATGGTAAATATACCATTACTTGGTTTGATCGCCGCCGGACAACCTATTGAAGCAATTCAAAATAAAGAAATGATTGCTGTGCCAAAAAGCAAAATATCCCACACTGGCGAATTTTATGCACTGCGGGTAGTTGGAAATAGTATGATTGATGAGAATATAAACGATGGAGACTTAGTTTTGGTTAAACAGCAGGATACCGCCGAGAACGGCCAAAAAGTAGTTGCCTTGGTAGATAATTACGAAGCTACTTTAAAAAAGTTTTATAAAGAGAAAAATCACATAAGATTACAGCCAGCAAATAAAACCATTGAACCTATTATCATAAAAAGAGATAAGGAGTTAACAATACAGGGTATCGTTATTGACGTATTAAGGAACGAGGTAGATTTACAAGCGGAAAAACTTTTTGAAAGTAAAGAAGTAAAAAGAAATAAAACACTTCCTTTGAATAAAATTATTTTGAGTGATGCTGTAGAAGAATTAAAAAAATTGCCAGATGAGAGTTGCGACGTTATTATTATTGATCCACCATACAATATCGGGAAAGATTTTGGGAATAATCTTGATAAGCGTGAATTAAATGAATATGTTGCTTGGTGTAAAGCATGGATAAACGAATCAATCCGCGTAATGAAGCCGACAGGGACAATGTTTATATACGGATTTAGTGAAATTTTAGCGTACCTTTCTGTTGAAATACCAATAAATAAAAGATGGCTCATTTGGCACTACACAAATAAAAATGTTGCCTCTTTGAATTTTTGGCAAAGGAGTCACGAATCAATAATTTGTGCTTGGAAAGATAATCCAATTTTTAATCGCGACGAAGTAAGAGAGCCTTATACTGAAGGTTTTTTAAACGGCGCTGCCGGCAAGATACGCAAAGGCACTATAGGCAGATACAGTAAAGGCGGACAAGAAACTGTTTATAAGGCACATGAAGGTGGTGCGCTACCAAGAGATGTAATTAAAATACCAGCATTAGCTGGTGGGGCTGGCATGAACGAGAGGTGGTTTATCTGTAAAACTTGCGGAGGAAATGTTTTTGAGCCAAGAGAATTAAAAAATCATACTGATCATGAAATAGTTAAACATCCTACACAAAAACCGCTTGAAATTTGCAGAAAATTAATTAAATCAGCTACACCCAAAAAAGATGGCGTGGTACTAGTACCATTTGTTGGAACAGGGGCTGAATGTGCAGCCGCAAAAGAGTTGGGTCAAAATTATATCGGATTTGAAATTAATCCTGATTATGTAAAAATAGCAGAAAAAACAATTTCTTCAGTAAAAATTATATCCAAGCTATTTTAATTTAGAGTCAATTTCTTTTTTCTTTATTTCAAAAATTGTTGGAGTGAAAACAACAAAACCATTATTAAATCTTTCTAATTTTTTATTAGCAATAAATTCTTTGTAAGGCTTTCTCCATTCGCCCTTCTTAGTTTTAGGATTATCAAAAACATCGTTTGTCGGAACATTATAAAGAATATCAATAAATTCTCCGTCTAATTTTGTTTTTGATTCTTTTTGTTTTCTAACTTCCCGACTATGTGTCTCTTTCTTAACTTGATAGTTAAATTTTTTGTTTTTGTAAGTGACTCTAAAATCAGCACCTTGATGATCTAATACCTCTGACATTTCCACGCTACCAGCCCCAAATACTGATTCAGCAACATAACCGGCATGTATTTGAGTAATAATACTTGCCCATGTTCTATAAATTCTTGCGGGCAAACCCAAGTAAAAACATTTATCACACATTAAAATTTTCTTTCGGAAACTTTCAATATTATCACCTAATCTTTTTAGATATTCTTTATAAAAATCATCATAATCTATAAACTTTTTTTTATCCCAATAAATTTTATACAATAAAGAAATAGCCTGAATATCTTTTGGTAAATCCATCTCAACAATCTTTATAGGTCTAAATCTGTCACGATATGCATGAAGATCAACGGTCTTTAAAAATTTACTAAATTTTTCTAAATTCATATTTTTAAATAAAATAAGTCAGGTCTTTTTTATAAAGTTTTGCCAATTCTTTTAATTCTGCAATATCCAATCGTCTTTCTCCACATTCAATTTTAGAAACAAAAGATTGCGGCTTGCCGAGCTTATCTGCAACGTCTTCTTGCTTTAAACCTAATTCAAGTCTAACCTTTCTCAGGCGGCTAATAGTTGTTTTATAATCATCAGTGTGTGTTGATTTTGGCATATTTTTATAAATATAGTTTATATCCTATTATGGTATATCCCAAAATAGGTTTTGAGCATTTTACTTAAAATAGCACCTTTTGGGTGCTATTTTGGCTTTCAAAATCCCTTATTTTATCGAGGTTCAAACTTGGTAATCTGGCGGAGAGGGAGGGATTCGAACCCTCGAACCGCTTGCGCGGTTAACACCTTAGCAGGGTGCCCCGTTCGACCACTCCGGCACCTCTCCCAAAACTGTTTTCATTATACAGAAAGCGGGAAATATTGCAATAAATCAGACAGTTTATTCATGTTCTGCTTTGACTTTTTGTTCGCGAAGTGGGAAAATAAAGATAGTATAACCTACTAATTTAAAAGTTATGTCAGAAAAAAAGTGCGATTGCGGCATGCCGCTGGATGAGAACACCGCCTGCTCGTGCGAGCCGAGCGTGTGCGTGCACTGCTGCACCTGCGCGCCGGACTGCGAGTGCGACTGCCGTAGCAAGCGATAGCTTCCGCAAAGGATGCGCCGCGCAAAAATCGCCAAAGGAGGCGATTTTTGTTATACTAAAACAAAAGGCTAACTTACTTAATTTATATCTATGGACATTTTAAAACAATTCAATGAAAAACCGGTCGCTACGCTGGTGAAAGCGGCCGGCATTATTCTGGCCGCGATTGTTCTGGTGGCGATTTTCGGACTTTTTTTCCGTATCGCCGGTTCGTCGTTCAGTGCCATACATTCTACGGTTTCAAGTCAGAATGCGCCCAGTATCATATCATCAAGCATGGGAATGGCGCCGGCCTACGACAGCAGTTATTCAATCAAAAGCGAGGAAATGTATTCAGGCAGTGATGCCGGAATGGCGTTGTCCGTGCGCAACATTGCGCCGGTGCCGCCCGTTGCCGGCACGACCGGGGATATGGCCGAGGAGTTTGAGGTGACCGATTACAGCGCCACCATTGAAACACGCAAATTGGATGACACCTGCAATGCGGTTTCGGATTTGAAGGCGCGCGAGGATATTATTTTTGAAAATGAAAATCGCTACGAGCGGGGCTGTAACTACGTCTTTAAAGTCAAAACGCCGGCGGTAGGCGAGGTCGTTTCATTCATCAAAAATTTTGACCCCAAAGACTTTGCTGAAAATTCATATACAATACAGTCGCAAATTAAAGATTTTACCTCCGAAACCGAAATTTTACAGAAAAAACTTGACTCGGTGAATGCGACCCTGAACGATGCCATGGACGCCTACGATGAAATCAGCAAGCTCGCCACCAGCGCGCGCGACGTGGAAAGCCTGGCCAAAATTATTGACAGCAAGTTGCAGCTCATTGAGCGTCTGACGCAGGAACGCATCAATATCAATGAGCAATTAGACCGGCTTAGCCGAGCCAAAGCCGAACAACTGGACCGGCTGGACTATACGTATTTTCGCGTGAACGTGGTTGAGAATAAATACATTGACGGCCGTACCATCAAAGACTCCTGGCAGGCTGCGATTAAAGACTTCGTGCGCAACATCAACCAGACCGTGCAGGATGTTACGATTAATTTGCTCGCACTGATTTTCGTGCTCGCGCAGTACGTGCTGTACTTCTTCATCATGTTAGTCGTCATCAAGCATGTCTGGAAGTTCGCCCGCGCTATTTGGAAAAAATAACTAAATCACATGTCTGACAAATTCGCCGCCACCTGGGCGTCGCACTCATCCATTACGGATTTTTTGGAGTGTTCGCGCGCCTACTACCTTAAAAATGTCTACCGCGACCCGGTGACCGGACATAAAATCACGCTGATGGCGCCCAGTCTTGCTTTGGGCCAGGCTGTGCACAGCGTTTTAGAGTCACTCTCCGTGTTGCCTGCAAACGAGCGCATCACGCTGGAACTTCTGCCAAAATTTCGTAAAGAGTGGGAAAACATTGCCGGAGAAAAAGGCGGCTTTTCCGGCGTTGACCAGGAGTACCGCTACAAAAAGCGCGGCGAAGACATGCTGCAACGCGTCTACGACAATCCGGGTCCGCTCGTAAATTTGGCGGTAAAAATAAAAAAAGACCTGCTCTACTACTGGCTTTCCGAAGAAGAAGAGTTGATTTTGTGCGGCCGCATTGACTGGATGGAGTATTTGAAAGACCAGGATGCCGTGCACATCATTGATTTTAAAACCGGCCAAAAGCGGGTGGAAAATTCACTGCAGCTGCCTATTTATTATTTGCTCGCTACCAACTGTCAGAACCGCACCGTGGCGCGCATGAGTTACTGGTATTTGGCCATGGATGACGCGCCCTCGCTTTTGGAATTGCCCGACGCGGAAGCCTCCCGTCTGAAAATTTTGGACATCGCGCGTCAGATGAAGCTCGCGCGTCAGTTGAAAAAATTCGCCTGTCCGCACAACGGCTGCCGCGCCTGCGAACCGTTTGAGCGCATCCGCAAAGGCGAGGGCAAACTCATCGGCACGGATGACTTTCGCCGCGACGTCTACATTCTGCCGCGCGTCAGCGACATTGACGACGCCGAAGAGGTTATTTTGTAAGTTAAAACGTATGCAAAAGCTCTTCATCAGAAATCGCAAGAATCAAAATATGGCCGTGGTTGTGGAAGAAACACCAAATGCCAAAGGCATGGCCTTTGTCATGCACGGTTTGGGTGGCGATAAGTATCAGCCGCACATCCAGGTCTTCGTCGCCGCGTTCAAGGAGCACGGCTTGAGCGTGGTGTATTTTGATACTACAAATACCTTCGGCGAAAGCGACGGTGATTATGCGGACGCGACCCTCACCAATTATTACGAAGATTTGGAAGACGTTATCAACTGGAGCAAAACGCAGAGGTGGTATGCGGAGCCGTTCTGGCTCTGCGGCCACAGTCTGGGTGGCATCTCGGTTGCCCTGTACGCGGAGAAGTATCCAACGCAAGTGAAAGCGCTTGCGCCGATTTCAACCGTGATTTCCGGCAAGTTGAGTCTGGAAACGCCGCGGTACAAAAAGAATTTGGAAGTATGGCAAAAAACCGGCTGGCGCATTGAAGAGAACGCGGAAGTCCCGGGAAGAATTAAAAAATTAAAATGGTCGCATGTGGAAGACCGCCTGCACTACGATTTATTGCCTCAAGTAAATAAATTGACCATGCCGGTGCTCCTGATTGCCGGTGAGCTTGACAACAGTACGCCGCCCGTGCACCAAAAAATGCTTTTTGACGCTCTGCCCGGGCCCAAAGAGTTCCACGTTGTCGCAGGTGCGCCGCACACCTTTCGCGCGCTACAGCATCTGGCCGAGATTAAAAAGATCATGAGCGAGTGGATAGGGAAGTATCTTGAAGATAATGTCATCTATGTTTTTATCGATGCATCTAACCTGTGGGCGGCACAGAAAGCCAAAGGAAAATTTTTTGATTACGAAAAATTAAGAAAATTTATAAAAGAAGAATTTAATGGAGTCGCTATAGAAGTTTTTTATTATACTGCCTATCCGGCCGACGGCACCAGAGAATACAGCCTGGAAGGAAAACATAAATTTTATACCTTTCTTAAAAAGGGTTTAGGCTTTAAGGTGCGTAAAAAAGAATTAAAAAGAATCATCACCGCCAGTGCCGAGGGTCAATCTGTAGAAGAAAAAGGCAATATGGATGTAGAGATAGCAATTGATGCGGTCCATCATTCTAAAAAATATACTATCGCCGTCTTGTTTTCCGGCGATTCGGACTTTTTGGCTTTGGTGACGTATCTAAGGAACGGCGGCAAAAAAGTCTATATCTTTTCTTCCAAGAATAATATTTCTGAAGAATTAAAAACGGGTGGGGATGGTTATTATGACATACTAAATGTGCAAGAGGATATTTGGGGGAGAGAACTACGTTATAGGGACCAAGGAGGCGAAAACAAAACAACCCTCCGCGAAGAGGGTTGTCCTAAGATGTGATGCCCTTTCAGTCTATAGAAGAACTGAAAGACATTTTTAATGTATACTATTTTGACAGAAAAGTCAATAGTTATACACAAGAGAAATAATAGTGCCTTTCGGCATTTTTGTTTGACTTTCAATTTTTTACCTTACAAGATGGAAAATAATCACAAGCGTGATGGTGTTTTTTTTCCA
>JBAZFH010000008.1 GCA_041653535.1 Patescibacteria group bacterium | reverse complement strand
ACCGATTTTCCTAAATTAAAAAAAGATTTGTAAATACTCCCTGACTCATTCCAAAGCCTTCTCGGCCTCGGCTGTGTCGTATCGTGCAGCAAATCGACGCCTGACTGGAAACGGCACGCTTGCGCTAAGCTTCACTGGATAGACGGCTGGCAAAAAAAAATATAAGGGAGGGGCTATGCCCCTCTTGCCACCCCGAAAAAAATTGGGGGATGACTCCCCCAAACCCCCGACAAATTAAAAAAAAAATAATATTGGTACAATACGCAAAGTTTTTGGTTTGGTCGGCTCGTGTTTAGTTCTTGCGCGGCCCGCCATTCTTTGCGAGTGCTTCGCACTCGCGGCTTTAGTGCGCGTCAGGTCTTCTAGCGCGGGCCGTCTTTTCTTTCAAAAAAAGAATCCAGTCGCTGAGGCGACTGGGCGAAAGAAACGAAAAACAAAAAAAAACAGAGAACTCCCATTCTCTGCTTTTTAAAAAATCCCGCAAGACTAAGATTAAGAAATAGATCAGTTTTCCAGAGGACCAGAAAACTGATCTACCCTCGATTTAAATAATAACACAATATGATTTTTTTGGCAAGAGAAAAAAATTTGACGTAATTTTTGAAAAGAAGTAGAATAAGAAAATAAAATATAACAGCCGTTGAGTGTTAAATGAAGATTGCGGCTTTAAAGAATTGGGACGCCTTGCAGGACACTCCCAACCAATCGGGCTCAAGTGAGCTTTCAAGTTTCTTCATCCATTACGCTGGGGTCCGGCCGCCTCTAAACAGGCCGGGTCTGGGGGGAAAAAACCTCTTTACGGGTAAAGGTGCACGAACCTTCTTTTGAAAGAAAGGGGGGGAGTGTCCTTTTGCAAACAGGTCTAGGGGGTGACGATTATTTATAGTATAAATATGTTCTCATATTCTGAAATTTCGTTAATAATTTTGGCCGGAGCGATTGGAGCACTGGCTTCAGAGCTTTTAAAAGATAATTGTGTTGAATTGCCAAAAAAAATTGGCGCGCGCTTCTCTTTGGGCGTTATTGGCTCAATGATTGTCGGGGCAATTGCTGGGTACTACGTGGACGGATCACCGGAAACGGCATTTATGGCGGGATTCATGGGGCCGCAATTACTGGCGGCAATATTGAAAAAAAAATCGGCGGCATTTTTGGAACTAGGGGAAACAAAAGAGGAAAAGACCGAAGAGATAGAATGCCAGAAGCCAGTCTTTAGGGATATTGAGTCAATGATACGCTGGAAAGCGCAGCAGGCAAGCATAGATGAAAATTTGGCGGTAGCTGTAGCGAGATGTGAAAGCGGCTTAAAGCCGGACGCAATTAATGTCAATACGGGCGGATCAAAGGATCGTGGATTGTACCAGTGGAATGATTATTATCACCCGGAAATTACGGACGAAATGGCGTTTAATCCGGAAACAGCGACAGATCTATTTTTAAAAGCGGTAAAGCAGGGGCATTTAAATTGGTGGAAAGCGTCGGCTAAATGTTGGAATAAAGAAGGAAAATATTCAATGTAATACCCCTTGACTTTTTCCAAAAAATGCGATATAATTAAAGAGTAGAGATGTTTAAATCTCAGCATAAAAAGAGGACTATGCAAAATAATGTTAGAGTAATTGAGGCAATGCCTGAACAGACAGGCATTGAGGTTTTAAGAGGCAATTGCCCAGAGTGCGGACAGCAGCAAAATATTTTTGGCGGCTGGCCGAATGGATATTTAATAAACCACACGTGCGAAAAGTGCAAACAGGAGATGATCTTCAAAGTAAATAGACAAGAAAAATTGATATAAAATGCAAAACCACCGGTCCAAAGACCGGTGGTTTTTTTTTTTACTCTTACCCCTTTCAGTCCTGACCTCAAAGGGGTAAGAGTGATTATTGTTTTTTCTCGCGAGGATATCCGTCCTTATCACAGACACCAAGATATTTCTCTCCCCAATAGGAAACATAGTATGCATAAAAGGAGTGGGGACAGGATTTGCATTCGGGTTTTTTACAATAAACAGATTTAATTTTTATATGTCCGGAATTATAAGAATTAGGAAAATCGAAAGATTTAATTTTATGCTGCCAAAATTCAAGCAATTTTTGGCCCGGTACACTGCGACGAGATCCATAAGCTCCATAACCCATATATTTATATTTTACTGGAGGTCTTTTCCTCCTTATCTTTAATTATACTCTTACCCCCCCACGGCCGTCAAGGGGTAAGAGGAAAAAAAGAAAAACAGCCCGGATAAAGACGGGCTGTTTTTTAAAGAATGACAGGAGGAAAATTTTTAAACAGTCGGGGATTCTTTGGCCAATTCGGCCTCAATGACTCCAATCTGCTCTTTTATGACACCAAAGGCGCCATTGACGACAGAACGATCCATATAAGTATTGTTAAAAGGGCTTAAGTGCCCTATTTTATTTTTTATTTTCCGCCATTTTAAACATTAAATCGGAACGGCGAGAAAGAAGATCTTTAAATGCAGGGTCTTCACAAAATTTAGAAGCACTTTTAAAGGACTCACTGGCTTTCCAGTACTCGCCAAGGTTGAAAAAACACTCGCCAATGAAATTCCAAGTCATCGCATTATTGCGCTGTTTGGGCAAAAAGCTGACTTCTCCTTTATTTTCATTAAAGCTTTCAACAAAATAATCAGTAGCTTTATGCCAATTCTTTTGACGGAAAAAAATGATAGCACGGAGTTCGGAAATTTCCCAGCGATATGGGTTTATGGCAACCGCGGCACAGGTGGCCAGCCAAGCGCGAAAATACTGCTTGCGCTCTATAAGGCAAGAAGCCATGTGATAATAAATAAACCAACGACCGCCGGGAACATCTGAAAATTTGAGATACTTTTTTTGATACTTCAAAGCTTTTTTCCAATCTTGCTTGCTTTCGTAAAATAAAGCCATATGGAAAGAAGCACGAGTATTTTTATTATCTTTCTTAAGCTGAGCCCCCATGATATTAGGCATTTGCTCATCACGCTGTTTTGCACGCTCTTCACTGGCTTTTTGATCTTGCAAATCTTCACGGTGGTGCTCAATGATAAAATCAGTAGCGGCAACCGTATCTTTGCAGTTAAGCTGTTCGTGGATAGCGCCCTCAAATTGGAAGATACGGCGATATAATCGGCATGCAGGGAACATTGTGCCATTTTCCATTTTAACACGCACCAAAACGCCGTCACGGCCTTTTTGGAGGTATTTCCGGATATTCTCCGGATTCTTTACGAGCTCATGGCCGTCAATGTACAAAATCCACTCTCCGCGGGCATGTTCAGCGGCTAGATTCCGAGCAAGGCTGAAATTATCAAAAAAGGCATATCTATAAACACGAGCAGTTAGATTTTCAGCAATGTTCAGGGTATCATCAGAAGATTTATTATCAACAAGAATCACGACTTCATCGACAAAATCTTTGCAGCTCTCAACTGCGGCCCTTAAGCCTTTGGCCTCATTTTTGACAATCATCACAAGAGATAAAAGACAATTATTTTCCATAATAGATTTAGATTAATAATTAAGCGAATTACTACGCAAAAGCTGTTGGACAGCAACCGGCCATTTAGCATTAAATTTAGCTCGATTAGTGTCTAAAAGAGCTTGATAATCTAAATTTAGGCTTTTGTGGGTTTGGCTGCCAAGATGATAAATAAACACATCGTCAGCAATGACAAGTTTAAAATTGGCCTCGATTGCTCGCAGACAAAAATCATCATCTTCAAAATTGCCAGGGCTAAATTGTTCATCGAGAAGGCCAACTTTATCAATGACTGCTCGCTTAATGGCGACGCAGAAAAAAACGAGACGATACCACGGCCGGGATTGCAGCTTATTATTATAATAATTTTGATCACCGAATATCTGAATTGAAATAGGGTTATTATTGCCAGGGTAAGATATTAATTGCGGGCCAGAAACATTGTTTGAAACTGGGCCAACCATATCGGCGTATTCGAGATGAGCTGCAAGACGATCGAGCCATTGAGGAGTGACAATAGTGTCATTGTTTAAAATAACAATAATTTCACCTTTGGCCTGTCTAATTCCTTGATTAACTGCCTTGGGAAAACCTAAATTATCATCATTATTAATGATATAATCACAATCAAGACCAGCAGACCGACCGCCATTGTTTATGGCGATAATCTCAAAATCAAAACTATTTTTTCTTATGCTGACAATACAATTTTGGGTCATTTCAAACTGACCAGCATAAGGGATAATAATTGAAAACTTTGGCATAAAAATATTTTGAAATACTGTGTTGACTATGGCCAGGCAATAGTCAACACAGTATTTTTTTTTAGATTATTTTTTCTTATCACTAGAAACAACTGTCCAAGATCCAGTTTCAATATCTATTGTATGACCAGTAGAGTCAGCATGCCTTTTAGCGAGAGAAAGCGCATTATTAAAATCTCCATTGGCCCAAGAGCAATCACGACAATGAGCTATCCGATGAATAATGCCTTGTTTTATGACTTTGGCCATATGATTATTCTTTAGTGGCGACGCCGAGAAAGAAATCAGAGCCTTCGGAAATATCGCCGATATAATCCGGCTCTTGACCGTACCACTCGACGTTTTTAAAGTGGCGGCTGATTAACTTTTTGGCGCCAGCAAGGTCATAGATTTTTTTGTGAAACGACACAGCACTGGCATTTGGAATACTGAAAATAAATCGCTGGCCGGGAAGAAGAATATTCTTGACGTTTTCTAGGAAAAAGTCAGGATTATCAAGGTGCTCTATGGTTTCAAATGACACCACGCAATCGACTGGATTCTGTCCGAAGAAATTGCAGAAATCAACCTTTTCCAAATCGACTTGAAGGAACATAGACGGCCGATTGGAAAATTTATACATTTTTTTGGCGTAGTCCAGAGCGTCGAGATTATTATCAAAGCCGATCACGGCACGAGCAACGCCGCTAATAAGGTCCAAACCATAGCCAGCTCCGCAAGCGGCGTCTAGCACCGCAGAGCCAACGCAGAAGCGCAAGGCCCAAGCGTAGCGCATTAAGTGCTGCTGATAAGTAAGAGGATCGTTTGCCATTTCGCTGGGCACGACTCTTTCGCCTGTAAATTTCATTGAAGTGGTTGGAAGACATAAAATAAAAGCGTCCTTAGAAAAACAAAGGACGCTTTTAGTGGAATTTAAGCATTGGTGAAATCCGAGATCATGGAGTCGACAGACGCGGTTACCCACGAAGCCAAAGCCAGAGTGTACGGAGTTCCAGTGAAGCCTAAAGCGATTGCAGATTTGGCAATGAGGTAGAGCCCCAAAGCTTTATTATACGCAACAGTGGAAGCATAGTCCAGATCGAAATCCACCAAACCGAGAGTATCGGCGCCGGCTTGGAAAGAATCATAACGAGTATGATTCGTAAGAGCCGACAACTGGGCGACGTAGGCCGTCGCATCAGTCAGGTAATGATCCAAAATATACTTGACCAAGAAGCTTTGCTTAGTCTGTCCGCCAGGGATAAGTCCCAAGTCAATCAGTTGCTGAGCAAAAGCTTTCGCAGGTTTAATTTCGCCAACAGCCCGTCCAGTACCACCCAACATAATGCGGTTATCACCTTGAGAAGCCGACATTTTGTTAGTAGGAATGACGAAGCCACGGACTACGTTAATACCTTTCCAGGCGAAGTACACCATGGCGTCACCCAGCTTACCGCTGGCGCTCATGGAATACAAAGGCCCGGTTACTTTAGCCATAGTATTCGAAACGTCCTCTGAATTTGTGAAGGTACGAGCGACCTATTTTAGATCTCGCCCTTTAATTTATTAATTATAACTGTATTATAGCAGAATTTAAAAAAAGGCGCAAGCGCCTTTTTTTAAATTCTGCTAATAAATTAATGGGTTTTTAAGTATTGAGTGATAAACACATTATAGCCGCGCTTACTACGCCGGCAAGCCAAATGCCTCAATTCTTCACGCTCCGCGTCGCTAAGGGCTTGCCAAGCATTAACGGCGGACTGAAATTTATCACGTAGAGCGGCCTGCCCCTCAGTGCGAGAAACTGGCGGTCGATAGAATTTCATCCGAGTAATGGAAACGCCGCCACGACGGCGCCGGCGCTGATAGATACCGGAAAAAGGATTATTGTGTCCAAAATATGAAAAGCCGTATACGGCAAGGCCGTAGCCGTTTGGGGAATCGAATTTTTTCCAAGCGCGGACAGAACGGAGCGCCTCGAGTGGAGTACAGAGAGTCATCGAATATTTCGCCTATCGGCATAAAGAATTAAAATAAGAAATAAATTGTTTGAGATCGTCACAATCGCGCAAAATTACACTTGCTTCAAAATTACTGGTAAAAGCGTTTTGAGTGTAGTTGTGACTGCCGATGACTAAATGCAGATCATCAACAATCAAAAGTTTGGAGTGAAGAAGTCGACGCGAAAGAGGCTTGCGGACAACAATGCCTTCTCTCCGGAGTATATTTAAAACGTCATTGCAATTAGTCAAAACTGAAACTTCAACATGTCTTTTTTTGGCGGCGATAATGGCATTATTAAACTGCTGACAAGCGCAACCCGGGTCAACAGGATACCAACGCCAATCGAAGACGATGATTTTAATGCTTTGCTTTGATTCTTGAATAAGAGGGATTACTTTTTTGGGAAATTCACCGCCTAACACGGTTTCAATACTTTGACAATTCATAGCCTTTGTATTTTTATTAATTATTTAAAATCTCGCTAGCACATTGATTTTGCTCCGTGATATGGCGCTTTTCTGCTTCGGCAGTATAGAGCGACAATTGATTACCAAAAAAAGAAATTCCGAAAAAGAGAACACCAAAATCCATGTTATTACAAATAGAAATCGCATTTAAAAAAGCTGCACGCTGAGGCGCTTGGTTTACACTTTCGGAACTCTTTTGTTTCCTCTGGAACCGGCACATTTGTCCGGATTTTTTTTTTGAAAAAGTCAAGACATTTCCAATACTGCCGGAAGCCGTTTTGCTCATTAATGGCGCAATCACTTTCATAATGTTTTTATTAAGATATCGGGTTTTGAGAGAAATAAACACCGTGAATCCAAAGCTGTTTTTGCTCGGCTGCAGTATTTTTTATATACGTGCTGAACATCACCAAACCAACGTCTTCATTGGAATGCAAAACAAGCGAAGTTTTGAGAACGCCGTCAACAAAAAAGTATGCGGCGTTATCGGCGGCGACGTACTGGACACGATAGACATGCTCGGAAGTCACGGTTATTCCAGAAATCTCAGCAGTGTATTCCTCAAAATCTTCAACACCCCAAACAGTTTCAACGGCGTAAAGAGTGCCATTGACGACTTTAAAACCTACCCCCGGAGGATCGCAATCAATGCCATTGCCGCCGGCAAGAATATATGCAAGCTGATTAGTGGCAGCGTAGAAATGCCCACAAAATTGAAAAACACCGTCAAGACCGACATTGTAATAATTATTTGAATATTGAGCCAAAGCGCTCAATTTACGAGCGGTGTTTATAGTAGATCCGGTATCAAGTCGAAAACCTGCTATATCGCTGTTTACTCCGGCAACGCTTTTGCTGTATTTGTCAAGACTTTCAAACGGAAAATTTAAAGCAAATTCCTTGTTTGAAAATTTGTCGCCAAACACAGAACCGGCCGCGTGATCGATAATCTCACTGGCACGGTGCGACTGTAAGGCTTCGCCAGCTCCAAGGTGTGCCTCCTCATCAGCTTCGTGAGCGGCAATTTTTTCATCGATTGCCTCGAGGATTGTTTGATTGTCATCAAGGGCTTTTTCGAGTTCGCCCCAAACAGGATTTGCCATAGAAAAATTAGGTTAAATTTACTTCATAATTTCTAATAACGACATTGGAAGCAGTGGCAGAAGCGGCAACTATGGAAATAGTAAGCGGCTGAGAAAAATCCAAAGTGGGAAGTGAACCAAAATTAACAGTATTAAATCGAACTAAAGCACCGCTAGAAAGACCTTGCCCGATATGCATAGTAGCGTCAAAACTACAAGTGGTAGCTGATTCCCTCAATAAGTTAACAATAATCTTTCCACCCTGATTAGTGGCAGTAGTAGTGAAGCCAGTGGACAAAAGATTGACTGTGTTTGTACCGTCAGTAATAGAAATAGTAAAAGTTTTAGTTTCAGAAGCAGAGCCAAAACTTACACAGGACTCAATAATAATCTTTGAAAAAATACTATTTAAAATACCAGCAGGCAAAGAATTAATATTCTGAGTGATGTTTCCACCAGCAGAATTTCCAGAAGTTAAACCGACAACACGAGCATAAAGATATTTTTCAACTAAAGGAAATCGGCCAAGAGAATTAGAAAAAAATAAACCACCAGAATATTTTTCAATAGCACCATCTTCCGGAGTAGTCAAAAGAGGTCCGGAGTCAATCTTTAAAGGAGCGGAACCAACAACATCACCACCGACACCAGCACCAAGATGAACATGGGCACTAGCGACATCATCACCGTTAGGAGGTCTAAAATATAACTGGCCACGAACACGGGAAGTAGTAGCACCAGCAGGACAATTAGGCGATATTTTATAAAATCTTTCAGCACGCTTAATTTGGTTAGTGGGATCAGTATCAGCAGAATCATAATAGCCAAAAAGAAAATCACGATAGGATCCACTTTGAATTTTTTGCAGTAAAATACCGAAAAGAACATCACCGGAGGAGGTATAATGATTATTAAAAATATCTAAAAATTCACTATTGCCTGCACGTTTAACACGTAAAGTTAAAGTAGCTTCTGCGTCCTCAGTGTCAGCATAAGTATCACTATCAATAATAAAAATACTAAGAGGACCTTTTATATTTTGATAATTTAAAAATTCAGGATTTTGAGAATCTTTACTAAATTTATGAAAAGGAGCTTCACTTCCTTTTCCTCCAAAACAGATAGAACCGTAGGCGTCAATAAAAAATCTATAAAAAGAATCACCAATCTTTAAACCTTCAAAAAAGTGATCAGCGCTATTGACTCGTTGAGATTTAATTAAACCATTAGTGAGAACACCGGAAGGTAAAGCGGTACCAGCCAAAAGAGCAGTTTCAATAGAAACAACCTCATCATCAAGCTTATTTATATCATCAACGAAAAGAACTGTTTTTTTAGTAGGGTCATAGACGACACCAGAGCGATTTTCCTTTTCACGAGGAGAATAAACACTATTAGGAAAGTCTGTCATAAATTTTAAAATTAAATTAAATTAAATAATTACTTTTTGAAAAGTAAGGAAAACTTGAAGACCTTCAATGGATCCATACTCAGAATCACAGTCGAAAATCAACTCATCACCAGTTTGAAGATCGTCATAGGAAGGATTTATAACAGGCTGATCAGCAGCGGTATAGCTTGTTTTTTGTCCTTCATCAATAGCAACATAATCTATAAAAATAGAATGAGAAAGCCGGGAATTACGAATATTAAGAAGAAAAAAATCACCGAAAGCGGCAGAAGTTCCGGCAGCATGAGCGCTTACAATTTTGTAGCCATTTAAATCTTGAGGGACAATAAATCTAAATATATCCTCAGTAAGAAGGGGTGAAGCGGTACCTTTTGGATAGACAAAAATATGAGAAATACGATTAATTTTATCGGAAAGATTTTCTTCAATAGCAATGACCTCATCTTCTAGTTTAGTGATATCTTCAACAAAAGTAACGGTTTTTTTCGCGGAGTCATAAACGACACCGGGGCGATTCTCTTTCAAACGTGGAGAATAAACGCTATTAGGAAAATTAGTCATAATGGTATAATTCAAAATTAAAAATCTTTATAAACACTTTCAAATTCAGTGCCGGCTGGGGCGATGACGCCCGTCCAATGTTTAGGAACTTGATAAAAAGCGGAAGTGAATCCTTGATTTATATCTTTACAAAAAGGATCACGGCACCAATTAACTCCGCTATGCTCGGCAGAAACATTGTCAAAGAAAAGATCACCAGATACGTTAAACAAATGGATATACAAATCATAATGCACGGCTCGGGTAATAATCGTATTGAGTACCGCGGAAACACGATTCCAATCAGCGAGAAGATCGAGATTAACAGAGAGAGTATAATAAAGGTCGCGACCCTGATAGAGATAATGGATATAAGCATAAAATTTGGCGAAAGCACCGGCGCCTTGCGCCGTGAGATTAGATTTATAATTTAAACCAATCGAGAGAGGAAGCGCAAGGCTTTCCGTGATCATGACCGGAGAATACATATTTTTGAAACCGGGAACTTTTTGCTTGACGAAATAGTGATCAGGATGAAATTGCGCAATCTTCAATTCAGTGGCCGGGGATTCAATGTGAAGCTGGCCAACAAACGATTGATGAAGAAGCGAAGGGGTTGCTTCTCCAGCAAGGCCGGCCTTGATTCGCGCGCATTGGTCTTGAACAAAAAGATTATACGCCTTCATCCCAATAACTGCGCCGGCGTTCTTCCAAGCTAATTTGACGGCAGAATCTAAATTTTTATACATCGGACCAACAACGGAAAGAAGCGACCGCCCAGCGAGGTCTAACTTTTTTGCGTCTGACAAAAGAACGGATTTTTTCCGTATCCGAGAGTAAGTGAAGCGGTCGCCTGCCTGAACATTGGAATAAAAAGCGTCAACATCACCGACCGGAATATCAACATAGCTTGTTTTGGCCATAACGTAATTATACCAAATTGAACGAAGAAAATCAATATTTTACGGAACTTAATCGAGGGCACTTAATAAACCGATAGGAGTCCGCGCGCGGCGCGGCACTTTATAATATTGTGCGCGCCTAACGGCGCGATTGCCAGCCGTCTATCCAGAAAAGCTTAGCGCAAGCGTGCCGTTTCCAGTCAGGCGTCGATTTGCCGGGCTTTTGAAGAGCCCTAATGCACGATACGACACAGCCGAGGCCGAGAAGGTTGGAAAGAGTCAGGGAGTATTTACAAATCAAATATTGAAGGGAAAATCGGA
>JBAZFH010000007.1 GCA_041653535.1 Patescibacteria group bacterium | reverse complement strand
GGAAGATTACGCCCTGCTTATGGGAAGCAGCGGACTTTTCATTGTGCTGGCTGTCGTTATGTATGTTTCCAGGAATATAGACTGGTATGGGTTCAATGCGGAAGAAAAATAGGGATGTATTATTTGACAATTTCCCAAAATGGGAATATGCTGTAGTAAGCAATCCAAATGAGAATCATTGCCGTAAAAACAATAAAAGATTTTTGGCAAAATCATAAAGACTCAGAGCAACCGTTAACAGCGTGGTATCACGAAGTTAAAAAAGAGCAATGGAACAGTCCGCATGACATTAAAAAAAAATATAAAAACGCCAGTATTCTGAAAAATAAGCGAGTCGTATTTAATATAGCAGGAAATAAGTATAGGTTAGTCGTTGCTGTTAAATATGATTTCAGGATAGTTTATATACGATTTATCGGCATGCACGAAATCTATGACAAAATAAACGCAGAAACAATATGAGTATTAAACCAATCAAAAAACACAAAGATTACGAAGCGGCCTTGAAAAAAGTTGAAAAACTATGGGAAGCGAAGCCAAATACGAAAGCCGGTGACGAGCTTGAAGTTTTGACTATTTTAATAGAGAAATACGAAGCTGATACCTATAAAATTTTGCCGCCCGACCCGATAGAAGCTATTAAATTTCGCATGGAGCAGATGAATTTACAGCAAAAAGACGTTGCTAAAATAGTCGGGGCCAATAGGGTTTCTGAAATTTTCAATAAAAAAAGAAAGCTATCGCTCAACATGATACGAGCTTTCCATGTGGATTTAAACATTCCAGTTGATTCGCTGATTCATTAATAAAATCATTGTCGGTAAATTTTTTCGGTTTCTTCAACCATCCGCTCCAAACTAAATTTCTCTCTCACGTCTTCTTGCGCTTGCTCCCCAAGTTTTTTCGCAACATCAGGATGGTCAATCAGATATTGTATTTTTTCCGCCAAGGCTTGCGGATTTTTCGGCTCAACCAACAGGCCGTTTTTTTTGTCTGTAACTACTTCGGGAATAGCGCCGACCGTTGTTGTTACAATCGGCAAACCCGCCTGCATAGCTTCTAAAATCGTGTAGGGGAGTCCTTCTTTGACTGACGAGCAGACGTAGAGGTCAAAAGCCGGTAGAAGTTTCGCGGCATCAGGAATATTTCCCATTATTTTTATCTTATCAGATAATTTTAGATTTAAGATTTTAGATTTTAGATTATTAAATTCCAAACCTTGACCAATAATAACAATCTGCAATTTAAAATCCAAAATCTGCAATTTTTTTACGGCTTTTATTAAATACTCATAACCTTTGTTTTTGTTTAAATTTCCAATGGCGCCGATAACAAACGCGTCGCGGGGAATTCCCAACTTCTCCCGGGCTTGCTCGCGGGGTAAGAAGTCAATTGCTTCACGTCCGTTGTAAATGACAGAAATTTTTTCAGTCGGCGCTACGTTGTTTTTTATTGTATTATTTTTTTCAAATTCAGAAAGGCAGATTATTTTGTCTTTAAAATATGCCGTAAAGCGTTCCGCTGTTTTGTAAAACCATTCTTGCCAAGCCGGAAGGTCTTCATTAAATACCCAGCCATGCACAGTGTATATTATGCTAATCTGCGAATGAAATGCTAATCTGCGAATTGCGAATATGCGAATAAATTGTGCGGCTAACGAGCCGAGGATGGAGATTTTTGAACTGTTGAGGTGGATGATATCCGGCCGCTCTTGCTTGATAAGTTTGACAATTTGCCAAAAAACTAAAAAGTCGTGCCGGGGGTTAATGGCGCGTTTGAGATGAGAAAGGCAGACATAGCGGATGTTTTTTTCCTGCAATTTTTTCGCCAGCTCTCCAGCGTATCCCTGCTCGCCGCCGGCAACGACAGCAGTAAAATTTTTGCTAATACTCGTAGCTAAATCATAAACATAACGCTGGGCGCCGCCGAAATCTGATTGAGTAATGAGGTAGAGGATTTTTTTGGGCATACAAATTGACTTTTGAGCGTATTTATTTAATAATAACTTATAGTTAGCGAAAAATCAACAGTATTTTTTATTCACTAAAATCAATAAAATATGAACGAAGGCAAGCCGCTTATCGGTTTTATCGGCCAGGGCTGGATCGGCCGAAACTACGCGGATGATTTTGAAGCCCGCGGTTTTGAAACGGTGCGCTACGCGCTGGAAGAGCCGTACCGCCAGAACAAAGAAAAAATTAGAGAGTGCGACATCGTTATCATTGCCGTGCCCACGCCGACCACGCCGCAGGGTTTTGATGCCGGCATTGTTGCCCAAGCGCTTGATTTGGTGGGTGAGAGCAAAGTCGCCGTTGTCAAGTCAACGATTTTACCCGGCACCACGGCACGTTTTCAAAAAGAGCATCCGCGCATTGTCATCTTGTACGCGCCGGAATTTCTGTCTGAAGCCACGGCGGCTCATGACGCGGCACACCCGTTTTCTAATATTATCGGGTTGACGGTGGATGATGAAGCACATCGCGCGGCCGCGCAGCGTATATTGGCTGTTTTGCCGCCGGCGCCGTTTCAGCATATTTGTTCAAGCACCGAGGCGGAACTGATAAAATATTCGCACAATATGAGCGGCTACATGCAGATTGTTTTATTTAACGCGCTTTACGACCTCGCCAGCAGTTTGAATGCTGACTGGCTGAAAATCCAGCCGGCGCTGGAAGCCGACCCGTATATCTGCAATCGTTACGCCAAACCTCTGCACAAGAGCGGGCGCGGCGCCGGCGGCGGATGCTTCATCAAAGACTTTGCCGCTTTGGCCGGATTGTATGAACAAATGGTCGGCGATGTGGCCGGCACGGAATTTTTAAAGAGCGCGCAGAAAAAAAATATTGATTTGCTGGTAAAGAGCGGGAAGGATTTGGATTTGCTTAAAGGAGTGTATGGAGAAGATATAATCTTAAATTCAAAATCATAAATCTAAAATCTAAAATATGAATAAGTGTTTAGTAACGGGCGGAGCCGGCTTTATCGGCTCAAACTTGGTTGACGCGTTGATTGCGCGCGGCGACGAGGTGACTGTTTTGGATAATTTATCAACCGGCAAAAAAGAAAATTTAAACGAGCAAGCGAAATTTGTGGAAGTTGACCTGCGTGACTTGGAAAAAATCAAGCCGCACTTTGCCGGTGTGGACTACGTATTCCACGAAGCCGCGCTGGCGCGTGTACAGCCGTCAATTGAAGACCCGGTTAAATATAACGATAATAACGTCAACGGCACGCTGAACGTTTTGATGGCGGCCAAGGAAGCCAAGGTGAAAAAAGTCGTGTATGCCGCTTCTTCATCAGCGTACGGTGACTATAAGGAAATGCCGTTACAAGAGACATTTCCGGCTGTGCCGATAAGCCCGTACGGTCTGCAAAAATACATCGGCGAGGAGTACTGCCGGTTGTTCAGCTACGTTTATAAATTGCCAACGGTCTGTCTGCGCTATTTTAACGTTTTTGGGCCGCGCATGGTTTTGGAGGGAGCGTACGCTTCGGTAGTGGGAATTTTTGCCAGCCAGAAAAAAAACGGCCAGCCCCTGACGATTGTCGGGGACGGGACGCAACAGCGAACTTATACGTTTGTCAAAGATATCGTGCGGGCCAACCTGCTCGCGGCCGCAAGCGACGTCAGCGACGGACGGGCGATTAATACCGGACAGAGCAACGAGTACTCCGTGAACCAGATTGCCACAATGATCGGCGGGCCGACCGTTAACATTTTGCCCCGCATAGAGCCGCGCCGAAATTTATGCGCTAATACTTTAGCCAAAGAACTTTTAGGCTGGGAGCCGGAAGTTAAATTGGAAGACTGGATTCCAGAGTACAAACGACAATTAAGGATAGAATAAATGCAAAATGCAGATTGCAAAATGCAAAATGGCAATGCTGTAATGCAAAAGTAAAATTTATGGATAAGACTGATCTAAAATTAAGGACAAAACAGTATGCTTTACGAATTTTGAAATTAGTTGCAGCGTTACCTAAAACTTCAGCTGGCAGAACAATTGGTAATCAAATAATTCGTTCCGGCACGTCTGTAGGAGCAAATTACAGAGCAGTTTGCCGGGCACGTTCCATAGCTGATTTTATTTCCAAGTTAGGTATAGTAATAGAGGAAACAGATGAAAGTGCCTTCTGGTTGGAATTGATTATAGAAGCAAAATTATTAAAAAAAGAATTGGTGGCGCCGCTGTTGCAAGAGACGCTGGAAATTTTGGCCATAATGATTGCTTCCAGTAACACGGCTCAAAGGAATAAGAAAGGCAATAAAAAGTAAATTCCGATCGGCTTGCATTTTGCATTTTAAAATTTTCATTTTGCATTTATGAGAGTTCTCATTTTTTCAACTGCATATTTTCCGTACGTCGGCGGCGCCGAAGTGGCGGTTAAAGAAATCACGAGCAGAATTAGTGAAGTTTCTTTTGACATGATTACGGTTCGTCTGGATATTAAAGATGTACCGCAGGAAAAAATCGGTAATGTAACGGTGTATAGAATCGGCCGCGGCCTGGGGAGATTTGATAAACTTTTATTTCCGTTTCGCGCCGCGCGGCTGGCCGGGCGTTTGCACCAAAAAAATCACTATGACGTTGCCTGGTCAATTATGGCAAGCTTTTCCGGTTTTGCCGCTTTGTTTTTTAAGAAAAAAAACAGGGGCGTGAAATTTTTGTTAACACTGCAAGAGGGTGATGACTTGAAACAAATAGAACGCAAAGTTTGGCCGGTAAAATTTTGGTTTAAAGAAATTTTTTGCCGAGCTGATTATATTCAGTGCATTAGCTCCTATTTAGCAAAGTGGGCGAGAGAGATGAAAGCGACTTGTCCGGTGGAAGTTGTGCCAAACGGAGTGAATAAGATTTCAGATTTCAGATTTCAGATTTCAGATTTACGAAAACAACTTGGCGTTATTGAAGATGATAAAATTATTCTCACCACTTCACGATTGGTGAAAAAGAATGGGATTATGGATTTGATTGAAGCAGTTGCTCTGCTTAATACCAGATACAAAATACAAAATACTTTAGTAATTTGCGGAGATGGTGAAGAAAGGGAAAAGTTAGAAGTTAGAAGTAAGAAGTTAGGGATAGAAAAAAAAGTAAAATTCATGGGTTTTGTCCCGCCGGCAGAATTGCCGAAATTTTACGCGGCGGCCGATGTTTTCTGCCGGCCGTCGCTGTCCGAGGGGTTGGGAAATTCGTTTCTGGAGGCAATGGCCTATGGCGTGCCGGTTGTTGCTACACCGAGCGGCGGTATCCCGGATTTTTTGAAAGATAATGAAACCGGCTGGTTTTGTCAGGTTAATAATCCAGCAAGCATTGCCGAAAAAATAAAATATATTTTGGACGACGTAGAGACGAGGCATGCCTCGTCTGTACTGCCGGTGGTAACAGCCGCCAAACAGATGGTTTTGGAAAAATATAATTGGGACAAAATTTCCGAACAAATGAAACATAGTTTCAATCCAGAATCTAACGCAACAACATTGGCGCGAAGCGCCAAAAGTGTTACGTTAGATTCCTATGAAAAATTATACCAGATTAAGTGAGGTGGAGCGGGAAGAAATCAGCCGGATGCTCGCTCAAAATTGTTCGTTCCAAGACATCGCCAGACGGTTGGGGCGCTACGCCAGCACTATCAGCCGGGAAATCAGCCGGGGCAGCTGTAACCAGTATACCTATCGGGCGGCCAAGGCGCAACGCCGGGCGCAACGCAACGCCAGTAAAAGAAAAATAGGTAAACGCCGTCTAAACCGCGAACGGCGGCTCCGGGGATACATCTGCCGCAAGCTCAGAAAGAAATGGTCGCCGCGCCAAATTGCCGAAGAGCTGAAAAAGGACTATCCTCTAGATATGACGATGCGCATTTCGCCGGAGACAATATACACCTACATCTACGTGCTGCCGCGCGGCTCTTTGAAAAAGGAGCTCACGGCTTGTCTGCGGCGCAACCACAAACGGAGATACAAACAGGGCAGAGGTGCCAAAATGGGGCGTAAAATAGAGGATATGCTCAGTATTGAGGAGCGGCCGAAAGAGGTGGCTGACCGGATTATCCCCGGGCACTGGGAAGGCGATTTAATTGTTGGCAAGAACAATCATTCGGCTCTTGGCACTCTGGTGGAGCGCACGAGCCGCACGACTATTCTCGTTCCGGTTAAAAGCAGAGAGGCGGAAGTGGTCGCGAAAGCCTTCGCCAAAGAGGTGAAGAAACTGCCGCAACAGATGAAGTTGTCAATGACCTATGACCAGGGACGGGAAATGGCCAGACACAAACTGTTTACCAACATTACCGGAGTCAAAGTATACTTCGCGCACCCGCGCAGTCCCTGGGAGCGGGGAACGAATGAAAATACCAACGGGCTGATCAGACAATTTTTTCCCAAAGGAACGGACTTCAAGACAGTATCGCGGTATGAGGTTAAGAAGGTACAGAATCTGCTGAACGGGCGTCCCCGGCAGGCGCTACAATTCCAAAAACCGTACGAGGTGTTTAATCAACTTATTAACAACGCTGTTGCGTTAAATTCTGGAAACTAAGTTATTATGTATTGCCCTCTTGATTGATACAACTATCCACATCAGAAAAATAAATCCCCAAACATTTTTTGAGATATACTCAATAATACTTTTTAAAATTTCTAAAATATTTTTATCTTTTATTTGACGCAGATGTGGGTTGTTTGGGTAAAGTGTTTTATGTGGAAAATGGTAGTTGTAAACATTTTTAAATTTTACATTTTTAGATTCATTGGTTGTGGTAGCGTCCTTTATGTCGTTAGTCGCTTTTGTGATATTAACGGGTGCTATAGTTAAAAGCATAAAAAATATAATTAAAATAATTTTTTTTCTCATATTGTTAAATTTTAAAATAAATCGTTTTCGTAGCGGAGCGGAGAAAACACCTTATTTCCCCTTTTAAATAAATAAAAAACAAAATCTGATTATTTTTTTAGGGTAGGGGCGATAGCCCCAAAAGGAAAACATGTATTTCATATAACGTTAGGGATATACGAAGTTTTTCTGTAGCATAGCGGAAGAAAAATTTGGGTGAGCCCCGAGCCGAGAGGCGAACCGTATATCCCTTGTTATACGCCCCGACGACTGAAAGGAGGAGAGCGCAGCGTGGCACGGAGCGAAGCGGAGTGAGTTCAAAAAATATTTTTCGTTCTTGTTCATCAGATAGGCTTTTCTCAATTCTTATAAATTTGATTTTTTTTCGTTTTGAAAAATGAAAGAGTGGTTAGGGGTGAATTTCATTTTTCAAAACTCCTTATTGTTTGGCTTTCTTTAGAACTTTTATTATTCCTTGATTTGCATCTACTTCCACCAGATCTCCGTCATTCAATATTTTCGTTGCAATTTTTGTTCCAATAATACAAGGTTTTTGCAGTTCTCTCGATATAATTGCTGCATGCGATAATATTCCTCCTTCATCTGTAATGATTGCCTCTGACTTCCTTATTAACATAATATCTTTAGGATGAGTCATGGGCACTACTATAATCATATTTTCCGGCATATTTTTTGTTTTATTCGGTACTTTAAGTACTATCCCTGTTTTTATTCCAGGATAGGCGGATGTTCCTTTAATTTCCCCGGGTATTGATTGGGTTAATGCCATATAATTTTTATTTAATTGGGAAATAGTTGCACTATTTATAGAAATAATTTCTTTATTATTTTTTTCAGAATAAATATAAAAGTAGTTATCTTGTCTTTGTCTTAGTAATAGAACGTCTTTATCTAAAAGTTTAAAATTCTTTTTCTTAATTATCTCGGCATACGAAAACGACAACAACAGAGATCCACCAAAATTATTTTTTTTGCCTATCTCCTTTGCTGTTTCTTGCAATGTTTTCTCTATTTTAGGATAATATTTTGTAATTCTTTGTCTATTAGTCTCAATAATCTTGATGAGTTCGTTGGGAATAGAAATGTTTTTTCCATCTCCAATTGCACGCCAAAAGCAATTATATAAACCAATGTGGGCGATATACCTAGGATATATTTCAATGATCCGCAAAAACGAATTCTCTGGGTTTTTTCTAAAGTTAATTAACCTAGCAAGTAATTTTTTTTCAACTTCAAGAAAGTCCGAATATAAAGGTTCGATGATTCTTCCTTTTAATTTCTTTTGATTTTTTTTAATAAGTATTTCTGTTTGTTTAATAATGTCTTTTTCATTTAAAAAAGAAGTCCATTTAGTTTTGTCGCCTAAACCTGCTACTGACTTATATGACAACCCAGAAATTTGTCTGAGAAATTTTGTATAGGCCAAGGCGACACAGCTTAATGTCAGTAAAGAGAGATTCCTCTCTGTTGAAGGATTTAATTCTAACTTTTTCACTAACTCAGTTAGATAATTTTTATTTAAGGAATTGCTGTTTAAAGTTGTAATTGGTCTGCTTTGTATAATATAGAATTTATCTTTTTTCTTCACCCATTCAATATCGCAAGGAAAACCATAATGATTTTCAATTTTTACAATAAGTTTAGATAATTCGATAATCTCTTTTTCAGTTAAGACTTGCTTTTTTCCTTTTTCGCCCAACTCTTTCCATCTATTTCCGCCTTTGGCTTTTTTGTATAATGCTTTTGTTTGCTCATTTACATTAATATCTAAAATTGAAAATCCTTGCTTGTCTACCACATAACTATCTGGAGTAATTGAGCCTGAAACAATCGCTTCGCCTAAACCAAAACCAGCTTCAATAATAATTTGATTTTCATCTTGCGTAACAGGATGAACAGAAAAAGCAATTCCTGATTCTTCAGAATCAACCATTTTCTGAACAACAACCGCAACAGAAATTTTATCTTTGTTTAATTTCTTTTCAAATCTGTAGAAAATCGCTCTCGGAGTAAATAAAGAAGCCCAACATCTTTTTACATTTTCTAAAAGAGTTTCTTTAGTAGTATTAAGAAAACTATCCAATTGCCCAGCCCAAGCAGCAGAAGCAGAATCTTCTGATGTTGCAGAAGAACGAACAGCCACGAATTTAGAATCTAGGTTTTTATAAAATTTCAAAATTTCTGTTTTAATATCTTCAGGTATCTCTCTAGAAAGAATTATTGCTTGAATTTTTTCAGAAGCATTTTCAACAGTATGAACTTTTTTAATATTAACCGTGCCTAAAACAGCGTCAATTTCAACATTTAGATCCGTTTCTTCTAAAAACCTATCAAAAGCATTTGAGAGAATAACAAAACCTTCAGGAACAGGAATTCCTGCCTGCGTCATTTCTCCAAGCGATGCACCTTTACCGCCAGCGATTTCAGCATCAGTCTTGGAGATTTGTTTAAAGATTTTAATTAAAGTTTCAACCATATTTTAGTGTTGTGATATAAAGTTAATAAATAAATCGTTTTCGGAAGCGAAGCGTAAGAAAACACAATTATCCCCCTCTATAAATAAAGAAAAAATCAAATTTATTCCCCTTTGAAAGCCTATCATTCCTTATTCTCCGTTAGAAAAATATTTTTTGAATTGCGTATAACGTATCGGCATATCTGATGTTTTACGAAACGAAGTGGAGTAAAATATGGGTGAAGAAATTTTGCGACTTTAATATATGTGATAGGCAAAATTTCTGAACCAGATATGCCGTGTTAGGTAATGTAAATATTTTTTATTCCATTCAAATGACAAAGGAACAAAAACGAAAACAAAAAGAAAAAAAAATGCTGGCTTTATTGTGGGCAATGGAAAGAGGCATGCCAATGTGGACGCATATCAGTTGGTGGGATGAAGTTTTTCATAAAGATAAGGTTGATAAAATTAGGAAAGAGAATAAAAAAAGATATGATCAATACGAAAAAGATTACTTGAGATATTATTAATTTAATAACCGTATTATTATTTTTTTCTATTATTTTGTGCTTCTTTTCAGCCTCTAATCTATTTTTTTCTTTTTGTTCGTCTGTTATTTCTTGTATATTATCGGATATACTATTTAATATTTCGTACTGTTGTTTAGCTAATAAAAAGTTGTTAATAATTAGAAAACAAGAAATAACAGAAGGAGTGATGACTATTGACGATAGAAGCAGATTAAAATTATATGATGTTGCTATAATGGAAAAGCCAGCAATTGTGATTCCATTTATAGCTATAAGAGATGTCCAAAAAGCTAAATTGATTTGAATAGCTATGCCAATATATCGTTTTTGTTCCGTTTTAATGTCATCTATAAATTGTTTTTGTTCCATTTGAATGTTATCCATAAGGTTAAAAAAATATTTATTTTACCTAACGTGCGGCGCCTCATGCGGAGTGCCGCCAGCCCCGCAGGGCTGAAGCGGCATTCCGCATAGGCGACAGTTGCGCGGAGCCGCGAGCTTGCGAGCGGCGGGAGCGCAACTGGCGACGGAGGCGCCGCACATTGCGCGGAATAAGCGAGCGCGTGAACGGAGCGAAGCGGAGTGAGCAAGCGAGCGTTTCCGCGCAACGTATCGGCACATGCGAAGTTGCGCCGTGGTTTAACTGATTATTTTGTTAATATCGCCTTACTTGATTATACCACTAAACTTGTCATTTCGTCAGCGCAATTTGGGTGAGGAAATTTTGCACTCCTTGAAATATAATTGCGCAAAATTTCTGAACCGCATGTGCCGTGTTAAGTGATGTATGACAAAAAAATATTATGATAGCTCTTGTATTAGAATATCTAAAATTTCATTCACCTTATCAATATCTACCTGTGTTGACATTTTTTTCCAATCTCTATGCTTTGCATATTCAATAAAATCCCTTGCTTTCGCAAGTGTGTTAGGATGAGTAATAATACCTTCGTTAATAAGATTGCTGATTCTACCACATACACCGAAGAAAAAATTGCCACGACATTTATATTTAGATAAGTTTGGATCATCCTGTTCTATTGTTTGCGGAGGCAAATCATCGAGATAATTTTGCCGAAAGTCAACAAAGTCATTTAAATATTCTTGTTTAATATCCCCTTTTTGTTCGGGGATAATTTTTTCAGGATTCATAATATTTTTTTGTTATATTTCACTTAA
>JBAZFH010000006.1 GCA_041653535.1 Patescibacteria group bacterium | reverse complement strand
ATTTTAATCTTTAAAAACAACGGCTCCAAGGCCGGCGCCTCCATCCTGCACGCGCACTCGCAGGTCTTTGCCACCGACATTATTCCACCCGAAGTGGCCGCAGAAATCACCGCGGCCCAGCGCTACCAAACGCAGTTCAAGCGCAACGCCTTTGCGGACATCATCAAAAAAGAATGCAAGAGCAAACGCTTTATTTCCGGCGACGACTACACAGTCGCCTTCTGCCCCTACGCCTCGGCCTTCCACTACGAGGCCTGGCTCTTCCCGCGCCGCTTCATTGACAACGTGACCGAGCTGAACAAAAAAGAAATCTCAAGCTTCGCCAAGGCGCTCAAAAATATTTTGCAAAAGTTGAACTCGCTCAACATCTCCTACAACTTTTTCATGCATCAGGTCATCTCCAACCCGCACCAGTATTTTTATATAAAAATCCAGCCTCGCGATTCCATCTGGGCCGGCGTAGAACTTGGCTCGGGCATCATCATCAACTCTGTGCCTCCGGAAGAGGCCGCGAAGTTTTATCGGGGGAAATAATTATAAAACTTTCAATTACGGAATGATTGTTTTTGTCATTCCGACGACCCCGCGCCTCGCAAGGCAAGGGGGAGGAGGAATCTATAATAGGTTGAGAATAGAATACATTTCACGTATTTAAAGATTTCTCCTCGTCCCGACTGTGGTCGGAACTCGTCGAAATGACAAAGCGAGGGTATTTCGTAATTCAAGATGTAAAAAAAATGAAAAAGGCAAGTCCGCGAACAGACCTGCCTTTTTTTAATTCAACTTACTTTTTTACGCCCAATGCCGGGCGTAAAAAATCTCTGCCGCGGCTTTTGCAGGCTGCTTGCCTGCTGGTAAGCTTCACGCCGCCGCGTTAGCGTGAGACCGCCGGAGTGCAACCCCCAACTGCCAATATCTGCATTTGCAACTTGCGGCTGTGGTCTTAATTGATAGACCGGACCGCAGTTGCAATTCTCTACAGATTTTCTGCAGAAGGGGCAACGTATTTCTACGTTTTGGCGCGGAATAACGCCGCGCTCCAGCCAGCCAAAAACCATTTTTGGGGGAACATCAAATTCTTCACAAATTTCGTGAACCCCCATAATCCTATCCTGAAGAACAAGCCCGGCTCTTGCTGCCAGAGCTTGGTCTTCCTCGTAGCACTGCGAACACATACCAAATTCATTTAACTTGATATAGCGCCCGCAGTGGCAGCAATTGCCAAAGCCAATTCTTTTTTTCATGACAAACTACCCTCCTAAAAAAATTTAAAAAAGACCAAAAAATAACCCCCCAACATACAACAAAACTTCTATTCTGTCAAGGTTTCTTCAATACCTTTTCATAAATCTTTACATACTCCTTCGCCGACTTCTTCCAGGAAAAATCTTCCTTCATGCCGTTTCCCTGCAATTTTCGCCATTTATTTGGCTTTTTATAATATAAATGCAATGCCCGCTGAAGCATTTTATGCAAAGCTTGGGCAGAAAAATCTTTAAATAAAAAGCCGTTTGGTTTGCGCCTCTCCCGCACCGTGTCGGCCAAACCGCCGGTCGCGCGCACGAGCGGCACCGAGCCGTAGCGCATGGCAATCATCTGGGTCAAGCCGCAAGGCTCGTAGCGCGAGGGCACCAAAAAAATATCGCTCGCCGCATAAATTTGCCGCGCCAGGGCGGAGTCAAACATGACCTCCGCGGCGAACTTATCTGGATAGGCTTGCGCCAATTTTTTTACATACGACTCATAGCGCGCCTCGCCCGTGCCGAGGATGACAAACTGGCAGTTGAGCTTGAGCAAATTTTCATCAATTAATTCAATCCCCTTCTGATACACGAGCCGCGCGACAAAACCGACTAATGCAACATCAGACGCCTGCGGCAGTCCGACTTTTTTCTGCAAAGCGAATTTGTTGACTTCTTTTCTCCGCAGCGTTGCAAGCGAATAACGATGAGCGATTTGCTTGTCTGTTTTGGGATTGTACGAAGCAGTGTCAATGCCGTTGAGGATGCCGTACAAATCGCGCCGACGCTTGCGTAAAATATTATCAATGCCAAAGCCAAAGGCCGGCTTCAAAATCTCGCGGGCATAGCGCGGACTCACCGTCGTAATCGCGTCCGCGGACAAAATGCCCTGCACCATGAAATTGATGTCGCCGTCTTTCAAATCATTGACAATATCTGGCAGGGTCTTGATGGTGTGGTCCAGCAAATTAATAATCCGGGGATTAGTTCTGCCCTGGTAGTCAACGTTGTGAATCGTAAACACCGTTTTGGTCTTGGCAAAAAATTCATCAGCGCCGTAGTGGGTTTTGACGATGCGCGGGACAAGGCCGGTCTGATGGTCGTGCAAATGAATAACATCAGGCTTGAATTGCAGCTTTTTCATCGCCTCCAGAGCGGCGAGCGAGTAGAACACGTACTTTTTCAAATCATCGTCGTAGATGGGATTTTTATCAAAATATTTTTGGTTGCTTAAAAAGTACACCGCTAGACGTGAGTGCGGCAGAGCGGTTTTGTAGACCGTAACGATTTCTTTTGTGCCGGCAAAGGGTACGGAAAACGCCGCTACTTTTTTCGCGTCCAAACTCTGCGGCGTAATGGCGCTGTGCAGGCGCAAAAACAGCGCCGGGCTTACGCCGATTTTTTGTAATGCGGGCGGCAGGGCCGCAACCACGTCGGCCAGTCCGCCGACTTTGGCAAACGGCGCACACTCGGCCGAAAGAAAAGCGATTTTCATAAACTGGAAATTAACTTTTGTATCTTTTGTAAAAACTGCTCGTGCTTTTGCCAAATTTTATTTTTTTTCAGAGAAAACTGTTGACGATAACGTTCTCTTGCTTGAAAAACCTTCTTTGCCCGCTCTAATAATATCCCCTCTTTCAACTCATCCAATGCCACAAATAATTCCGGTAATCCTATAAAACGAGCAAAATTTTTATTACGAATATCATAAGCGACATTAATTTCCGGCGTTCCCGCTCCAAATGCCAAAACGCAAGAGTGGAGCATCATGCCAATCATGATATCTAATTGAGAATAAATGTACTTCTGTTCACGTATTGCAACATCAATGATGATTAAATTCTTAATAGGCAATTCTTTTAAAATTACTTTTTCACCGGGATGATGCAAAAAATAATACAATTGCGCGTCATGATTTTTTTGAAAGTAATCTGCCGCTTGTGCGTAAGCAGAAAGAATTTCTGACTTGTGTTGGCCGAAACCAAGCCAGCCTGCGTAGTTTAAATTTAAGCCAATTTTTACCTTGCTATTTTGCTTTTGTACTTCACATTTTCTTTCGGTTAAAAATATAGCTGGGTCGCCGATAACGCTGATGTTACTTTTACGAACGCCGTTAGCAGCTAAAAATTGCTTTGAATAATTATCCCTGACTGATATCAGTGCCGCTTGATTATTTAAAAAAGCGACACTTTCTCTTTCCTGTCGGGTTAAAGCGCGTGCGCCGATTTCTCTGATGTAGCCGACGCCGAAAATGACGAGGGGAATTTTTATTTTTTTTATAATTGCGCCGCAGTATGGCAAAAAGTAGTGATAGTAAATGCCACCGCCGCCAATTACGGCCAAAGCGCAACTGTTCAATCTCTTAATGTCATGTTCGCGCGCGCATTTCAAAAACTCAACCGGAAAATCAACGATTTCAATGGCGCCTAAATATTTTTTTAAGAGCTCTTGAACAGCCAAAACAATAGCGACATCACCTTTATTGTTCTTATCCCAGACATGAATGTGGGCGATTTTTAACTTTATCTTCATGCCGTTAGCCGATTATTTTTTCAATGCCGGCGAGCAATGTGCTTTCAATGTGAAAGTAGCTCCACGAACTTTTAATCTCATACCACGAAGCCTCTTCAAAGCGGTGGAAGTCCGTGCCGCCGGTCATAATTAATTTATAGCGGTCGGCCATGGCCTGCAGATAACTGACCGCTTCCCACGAGTGGTGCGGCGTTAAAACCTCTACGCCGTCCAATCCGGCTTTGATGAGTCTGCGCATAGTGTCTTCGCTCACCCAGCGAAACTTGCACGGATGCGCCAAAACCAGCTGCCCGCCAATTTGTTTTTTTAACTTGGCCACGCGCGTCATGTCAAGGTAGCTCTCATGTAAGCGCGTTTTGTCCTTATCACGGAAATAAGCGCGGATAATTTCAGTTTCCAGAATATTTTTTTTGCCTAATTCGCGCTGGATACGGCGTTTGTTGAGGGCATAAAAACTGTCAATAATGCGGTTGATGGGCAAGTAGTGGTTATGGCTTTCCAAAATGCCGTTGGTATCCAGCACATATTTTTTTTGTGTCAGGTGATTCAGAGCGCGGCGCACCAAAGCGCGGCGGCGCATTTGCGAATCGCGCAACATTTTGTGCAAGCCGGGGTCATCCGCGTCAAAGTTATACCAAAGCATATTCATGTGCCGGCTGCCCAGCTTGACATACAGTTCCATGGACGGCACGACTTTAATTTTAAAATCCCGGCAGGCGCGCTTGAATTCTTCCAGCCCGCTCACGGTGTTGTGGTCGGTCAGACTCGCCACCTTTACACCGCGCTTATGGCAGTGGGCGGCGAGTTCTGTTGGTGTTAAATAACCATCGGAATTGATTGAGTGAAGTTGTAAGTCTATTAACATAAACGTTTTATTGATAAACCAATCACTCCCCAGAATAAATAAACTCCAAATGCCAGACTCCACAGCCAGTGGTCAAAGCACATCAGTACTATCAGCGCAACGAGCAAGGCCAGAGTTTCTAAATTTCGTCGTCGCCAGTTAGCAATGTAACAATGGAGCAATGGAGCAATGAACAGCAGGAATCCTACGACTCCAATTTCAGCCCACACGAGCAGAAAGACATTATGTACCGGCTGATATTCGTACGCCGACAAAGTCCCGTCAATTTCATTATACACTGCCAGGCCGTAATTTTTAACCCCCGCACCGAAGAGCCGGTGATTTTTGATAATTTGCCAAGCTTCCTGCGTATATGCCGTACGCTCGGTAATTGATTTTGCTTCCAGCCGGCTATTGGCATTCAACCTGCCGGCAACCGGCCCTTTAAATAAACCAACAAAAATTCCGCCCGCGATAGCTATGATTATGACAAATTTTGCCAGAGCAAAAATAGCCTCTTTGCTACGACTAACAATGAAACAATGGAGCAATAGGACAATAAAACCCGCTAAAAACCCCAGGGCAGCCGCTCGTGAAAATGTCAACAGCAAGCCAACAAAATTAATCACAAAAATCACAAGACACAACAACAAGCTTGCCTTATACTTAATACCAGATACTAAATACTTGTCCCTGTTGTGCAACTCAAAATACAAAATAATATTTACCAGCAAAACTATGGCTAAAAATCCGCCTAAAATATTCGGGTGCGGCAAACTGCCGTAGGTGCGCAGAAAGCGCTCACTACCGGCTGCAACGACTGACACGCCCAAATCCGACGCGCGTTGGGAAGCTACCCCCAGCCACTTGCTTGCAAAAACGTTCTGGGTAAAAAACTGCTGCAGAGCCAGAAGAGATTGCGCCACGCCGGCAAATATTAAACTCCAATATAACTTTACTCTGTCATATTTAATGTGCGTCAACAAAAAAAATAATCCAATGCCCAGCAGAAACCGCCCCCAGCCGTATAGCGCCAATTTCCAGTCAAAGGCGAAAAAAATTGAAATAAAAACAGCCAACTTCAAAATCCCAACCAGCCACCATATCCTTGAAATTCTGCAATCTTTACGCGATAAAACAAAAAAACAACAAAACAACAAAACAATTAACAATATATCAGTAGCGTACAAACTAATCGTACCATATTCCCAATATCCGTCATTCAACTTTCCTAAAACAGCCATCCACCGCGTCTGCAAGGGGAGTAAAAAAACAAATATGTACAAACCATACTCTGCCACTCTTTCAAAATATTGGTAGTTTACTTTTTTAAATGTCATTGTTACATTGTTACATTGTTACATTGTTACATTGCTTATCTAACCATCTTTTGCGATACTCATTTCTTCTGTCCCGTTCGTGAAACTTCAACACTGAATCGGTGATGACCACGTCCGTTGAACGATTTGCCTTTTCCGCCAAGGCCGGCGGCAACTGGCGCAGCTGGAGCTTTTTGCAAAATCGTTCTATGACGCGCGCGCACAGGAGAAACTCTCCGCCGGTTTTGCAAAACTCCAGCACGCCATGCCTGCCAATGCGCCGACGGATGTTGGGCCGGATACCATCAGCGGCGCCGATGTAATTTGCGACCCAGCCGTTGCTCTGCATGAATTGACTGAAAATATCGCCGGCGTCATAGAGCGGCACAAGCTGGCGCACCCAATAGGTAAAGTATATGTCCGGCACGAGTCCGCTCTTGCGCAAATTTTTCAAATTCAATGCCTCCTCGCTGACAAAAAAATTCAGGCAAATCGTATCGCGCTTGCGCACCGGCGTGGGGCGCAGTCCGCAGAGCTTGAGAAAGCCGGCGGTGAAGAAACGCGCGAGCCAAATTTTGTCTTTGGCCGTGATGATGAATAAATCAATGTCGCTGTCCGCGCGCACGTTAGCCAGGGCGAGCGAATTGCTTACGGCCACTAATCGTACAAACGGACACAGGCGCAAAAATGCGGCCGTGCGGCCTGCGCGGCGGTATTTTTTTGCCGCGAGCGCGGCGCGCGTTTTGCGCAAACTAACAAGCGCACCGCGGCCGGATAGCATGTAGAATCCTTCGCGGGCGGTAATGCCATAAACGCCGCTGTCCAAAATGCGCTGTACTGTCAAAAAGCTTATACTGTCTTCGCTTCCCGGCCGCCACAAGTACCGGTACACCTCCCAGGCTGTGAGCGGAAAATCAAACACGTCAAAGTAGGCAAGCGTTTTAAAAACAGCTTGCGTTAAATCATCTGCTTGAAAATCAAAAGAAATATCGCGCAGAGTTGCGCTTAAGGAGGTTTGCATGGGCAACTAATAAGTTTGAAGTACGAAGTTAGAAGTTAGAAGTTAGAACAAACACCAACAGTCACTTCTTACTTCAAACTTCTTACTTCAAGCTTTTAACTTTCTGCTCTTGGTTTTTCCAGCACCAGCGGTTCAATTTCCGAACGGCCGCCGGTCACTCTCATGACATCTTTGTCAATTTTTTTAAACTCGCGGTAGGCGCCGTTGTAGGTGTTCACCGCCGTACCTAAGTGGTTGCCAAGCTTTTGCATAAACTCATCATAGCTTGAGATGTGCTTTTGCAAAGCTTCAACGTTTTTGCGGATTTCCTTGGCGCTCTCTTCAATTTGCAGGGCGCGCAATCCCTGCAGTACGGTCTGTAGGTACGCGTGGAAAGAAGTCGGGGAAACGATAATCACATGCTTCGTCGTGAAGGCGTACTCAATCAAATCGCGCGTGTTGACCTTGATGGCGCCGACCTGGTTAATCAGCAAGTCATAATAAATGCCCTCGGCCGGGATAAACATAAACGCGAACTCCATCGTGCCTTGAGCCGGCTTGATGTATTTCGCGGTTTCGTCAATGCGTTTTTTCAAATCAAGTTTAAACTCGCGTTCCAACTGCTCGCGCGTGCCCGGGTCTTTTTCGGCCACGATGCGGTTGTAGTTTTCCAAGGAAAATTTGGAATCAACCGGAATGATTTTGTCTTTGACAAAAATCGCCGCGTCCACAATGTCGCCGTCGTCAAAAGCGTACTGCAGTTTGTAGGCCGCGGGCGGCAGGACGTTTTTGAGCACCATCTCCAGTTGGTACTCGCCCAAGATACCGCGGTGCTTGGGATTTTTTAAAATGTCTTCCAAAGACTGCAGCTGTTCGGCAAAATTTACCACCTGTTTATTGGTCTCGTCCAACTTGGTTAATTTTTCCGTTACGGCCGCAATCGCGCTCTGGCTTTGTGCGTGAATATCAGTAAGCATCTTCTGCGCCTGCTCGGTCACGCCCTGCATAATGCCGGTGGTGCGGCCGAACTGAGCTTGGTTAGCTTGGTGCACTTCGCTCAACTTCGCATCAACGCTCTGCATAATACCGGTGAGCTGCTGCTGTAGCATCACAAACGACTGGTCGTTTTGTTTGCCCGCCTGCAGGGAATCAAGCTTTTTTTGCATGCCGAAGTAGAGCGCGATGACAATCGCCGCCAAAATAATGACGAGAATAATTAAAGCTGTTTCCATAACGTTTATATATGTATTCAGTATAGTTTGTTTTCAAAAACTTCTTCAAACTTCTCACGCAAGGCACCATTCACTTGTCCTTCGTTAAAGAAAGGCAAACCGATCAAACGAAAATCCTTATTTTCTATCTTCAAATCAACTGTATGACTTTTTTCAATTTCAATCAATAGTTTTTGCTTCCAACCTTCTTTTGATTGCTCAAAAATATTTTGTGTGTCCAAAAATTGATCACCTTTTGGCTCAACAAAAATCTGATACATAACTTCTTGCTTTGTTTTCTTCTCGGTCAAAAACAAAACAAAGTCTGGATAAAACGGCTCGCCGTTTTCAAAGCTGTAAATTTTGAAAAACTGCTCATTACGTAGCAAAGCAATGTCTTGATATTTTTTCTTTAACTTTGTTATTGCCTCATCAATAAAGCGCAAAAACGACTCTTCTTCACTTGTTCCCCAGATTTCGTTTTGAGCAAACCAATCCCGAGAAGAAAAATCAAAATCTCGCATATTTTTCGCTCGCGGACTTTCGCAGTCTAGTTGCAACACCTTGTCATTTTCAAATATTTTCTGGATCAAATGAGCTTTGAACTCCTTCGTTCCATAGTATTCCTTTTTCTCTTTGCCGGCGACTTCCAACACTTTATCAATCACAAATCCGGCAATATTCAATTTTTCAATCTGCAAAAGATTGTCAACTTGCTCGCTCGTGCCTTTAACCTTAATTTTTATTCCGCCAAGATATTTTTCATTTGAAATGAAATCTTTTGCGGATTCTATATTGCCGAATATTTTTTTTAGCTCATCAAATCGTCCGGCAGGCATTTTTGCTAAAGCGGTGCGGACAATATGCGTTCCCAAATCAGCAATTTTATAATCCCGAATTTCTATTTTTTCCTTTACTCCGGCGCCAGCACCAGCAACAAACAAATCTTTTTCTATCGCTTCTCGTGTTGGTAGTTGAAAAATATTTATTTCAGCATTGTGATCGAACTCCGCTTTGGCGTCCGAGAGCGCAAAAACATCCTTTCCCAAATTTTCCTTGCGAGAATTTAAGAAAATATAGCCTTTCTTCCAAAAATCGCTGTTCTTAAAATTGCTTTTGGTCTTAATCTCTTTTTGCACTGTGCGTGACGGCATAATACCTTCACGAACCAAAACACTTTCCAACTCTTGAATATAACGAGAATTCGTTACGCTATGATAATAAAGCTGTTCCAAAATCCGAAGTTCATTTTGCACATCGGTATCAAATTTTCGTCTATAGCGTTCAGTAAATTCGCCGAGCGTAAATGGATAGTATCTTGCACCTCTACCTATAAGTTGCGCTTCCTGAACAGTTGCCGGACCTGGCTTATTACTAACGACCGAGCGACTATTATAGAGCCGGACAATATCAAAAAGATTCAAAACATCCCAACCCTCATTCAATTTTTCTGTCGCAAAAATAGCGCGTATTTCATTGTTTTGATCTTCCAACGAATTAAGTAAAATTTGTTTTTGCTCTAAATCTTTATCTTCATCAACCGTCAAGCATTTTTCCGGCGCAAAATCGCTTTTAATTTCTGCTGCTAAATCCGCGAGAGTAATTTTTTGCTCATTGAAAAATTGAAATGCTTTTTGCAATGTTGCATCTTTAATCGCCGTTTGCTGTTTTAGGTGTTTTTCACTAAGTTCAGAAATAAGTTTATGAAAAGAATCTTTGAAAATACTTGAAACGACAATTTGCGGATTATGTTCTTTTGATATTCCTTCTTTCGGAATACTCACCCTGTTGGCTTTAAACATAACCACCGGCTTTAGTGCGATTTTATACTTTTCTGCCACCTTACGTCGATATTGCGAAATAATCACTGCTGAAAGCGCACGTTCCATAATCGGCGCGTTTATCTGCAAAGTTCGCACATCTTTTGAAAACCCGTCCAAGCGATATTCTTTCAGATCATAACGATAAATCGCTTTGTCTTTGTATTTTTCCAAAATTTCAGGATATTCCTGTTCTAATCGAGCCGTTGCCGTAAATTCCAAAAGCACATTATCCTTGTGACTGTTGGCGTTCAAAATCCGCATTACGGTATTTTCCCAATTTCGGCGGTCTTCTGCTTCGGTTTTGCTTATCTTGCCATTTGTTTCCGCTGATAGGTTGTGCGCTTCATCCGCAATCAAAACAATTTTCTTGTCCGCAAAATCTTCGTAAGTCAAAACATTTTCGCGAGCGAAATTAAAGCGAGAATGCAAAAGAGCGGTGGTAGAAAAAATAATGTTTATATCGTCGTCATTTACCCCTTCAAAATTATCAACTTCTTTGATTTTTATTTCCTGTCCGCTAAGCGTGATTTTGTCGGCAAATAAATACTTTTTTGAATTTGGATCAAGAAAATTGGCTTTGGTCTTTTGGATAATGTTGCCAAGACGAGTAAAGAAAATGAAATTGCGGTATCCCTTTTGGTAAAAATATAAAAGATTAGCGGCCATGATGAGCGTCTTGCCTGATCCGGTCGCCATATTAAACATCAAATGAATTGGCTTTTGTTTTTGGTGATATTCTTCGCAGTAATAATAAAATCGTCCCAGCGCTTCTTTTTGGTATTCGCGCGCCGGAAAAGCCGGATTGAGGTTTTTCAAAATATCCGTTTTTTCAATCGCCTTGTTTTTGAAAACATCAGTGCCGGCAAAATTTTTATATGAATTGAATTCATCGTAAAGCATACTTAAAATATGGTTTTTGAAATCTTTTCAATACCAGCAATCAGCTCTTCAATATCCTCTTTTTTAGGCTCAATTTTTTTATTATGATCGCAAAGATTCCTTAAATCAGCTAAATGTTGTATAAAACGCCAATCTTTTATTTCTAAAATACTATTATCTTTAAGTATTTGATTAAAATCGTTAATTGCCGGGTCCTTTTTTGTAATTTTGATATTATGATTTTCGCAAACCTGTGTTAAATGTTTCTCTAAAACAACCCCAGCGACTGCTCCCGCACCCCTTACAAAACCTTTTTTGTTTAGCTCCTTTGCAGACTCTAATTCAGAATCAAAAATATCAGCTTGAACCAACTGTTTTATATCAAACAAAGTACTCTCAAATCTATTTTCTACTGATTTAAGAATATTTAATTGCTGTTGAAATTTTGGGAATGCAGCTTTTTTGTCGGCAATTATTTTTTTACCTTCTAAGTAATCTGTTCTGCTTACCTCAAGTCCTATTAAAGCGTCTTCTATTACATAGTTTTCATGCGTTATGTCTTTTCTTTTTGTTTTCGGCTTTTTGTATAAATCAGTGAAATCTTCTACTCTGTCTGGCAATAAAAAAGAAAGAAGAACAATAGATTCTGAATACCATTTTTGATAATCATTAGAAAGACATGGTAATTTTTTTATAGCACTTAAATACTCGTCTTTGTCTTTTTTATTTTTATCCTTAGTGAACTCTTCTTTTAACTCTGGTAATATTTCAAATTGAAAAGAATAAATGATATTATCACCTAATTTAATGAGTTTTGCTAAATCATTTTTATATTTTTCTAAGTTAGAGATCATATTTGTTTATAAAATTCTCTATTTAACTCCTTGTCCTCCTTACTTAATCCATACTCTTTATCTTCAATTTCGCTCAAATTTACATAGAGCTGATTTTTATCTACACACTCAATCAAAAACTTCTTTTGATCGGCAATACTTAAATCCGCAAAATCTTTGGTGTTGGCGTCAATCGTTTTCGGATCTACTTTGTAGCTCAAAAATGCAGTGTCTTTCATCTCATCCCAAAGTTTGGCAAGTTCTTTGTCGGTTTTAGTTTTTTTAATTTCTCCAATCCATTTTTGATTCCACTCCGTCAATTCCATATATACAAAATCCCCACCACCTTGCCAATTTACTGCTTTTGAAATCCCGCCCTGTTCGCCAGCAATAACTTTTTTTAGTCTTGCTTCCGGCAAATCGTGAATATAATCCATTTGCTCAATTCCAATATATTTCCGGCTCATTTTATGGGCCACTGCCAGCGTTGTGCCACTGCCAGCAAAAAAATCTAAGATTAAATCGTCTTTTCTTGTTGACAATTCTAATATCCTTTTTATATATTCTTCCGGTTTTGGAAAATCGAATATTTTTTCTCCAAAGAGAGCTTTGATCTGCAGTGTTCCTCTATCGGTCAATATTTCTTTATCATTCCAAACCGTAGCCAAAGAACTAGTTTTTTCTCTATATTTTTTAATTATCTGGAAACCACCGGTGGATTTCTTGCCAAAAAGTGCTGTATTTAAATTATCTTTTGCCCTTTCCTTACCCCAACGCCAAACAGTCTGAATTCCATTTGATTCTTGAGGAAAAACCTCAACCCACCCCTCTTTTTTATTCAAACTTATCTCATATAAATCATTTTTATCCTTGTTTTTGGGGTTGAGATAAAAAGGGTAAAAAAGATTTGGTCTATTTTTTATATTAAAAGCTGTATTTCTATTTCTTAATTCATAAATATCAAACCCACCCCGACCATCTTCGTAGGTAAATTTTTTATCACTATCTACCAGTTGATATATTTCGTATGAGTTAGTTTTTGCGTAAACACAAACAAATTCATGAGTTTTTGACAATGCCTCATAATTTCTTGTTCGAGCATCGGAAACAACCGTTATTGTTGATATAAAGTTTTCTCTCCCAAAAATATCATCCATTAAGACTTTTAGGTATGCCTGTTCATTATCGTCACATTGTACAAAAATAACACCGTCATCACTTAATAATCGTCTTGCGATTTCCAACCTATTTTTTATAAACACCAACCACGAAGAATGATTAAAGGAATCGTTATATTTAAATCCATCGTTGCCGGTATTATAAGGAGGATCAATGTAAATCAATTTTACTTTTCCAGCAAATTCTTTTTTGAGAGAAGCTATCGCGAGCAGATTATTGCCTTTGATAATCAAATTGTCTTGAATCGTGCCTTTTTCATCGCGCCTGAAGCCGTCCAGTTTGTGTTCGCCTTTTTTATCTATCCGTTTGAAATTGGTAAAAACTTTGGCGTCCAGCAAGCGATTGATGTCGTCCGGCGCCAATGTTTCATTATAAAAAATCTCATCTCGTTTTTGGTCTTCTTTTGTCATTCCGCCTTCCAAAACACAATCTTTGTAAGGCCACGCCAAAACCACTTCTTTGTTTTCACTTAAGTATTCGTCACCGACAGTTAAGCCGATTTTGTTTTTGAAAGCGGTATAAGAATCCGGCAAAAATTGTTTGTTGGATATAAAGCGAATAAATTTTTCTTTATCAAAAATCAGCGTCTTTTCTACCTCAAAAAAGAAAAGTTGTTTTATTGCTTTATCAGAAAGCAAAAGTTTGATGAGTTCAGGATCATTTTTTCGCGCCAATTCCTGTGTTTGGTTTTTCAAAAGTACGCCGTCTTGCGAAACAAGGCGCTCATCTTTTTTTAATAAATCTACAAGTTGTTCAAATATGTTTTTCATAGTGTTTAGTTGCATAAGTCAATAAATAAAGAAGGAGGGTATTTCAGCTAACTGTATTGTACCAACATTCCCTTATCTTCACAACTTCAGCAATTTAAAACCCGATAACTCTCGAGAATTATCGGGTTTAAGGTAAAATTAAAGGAGATCAAGGACAATCTTTGACTTAACCTCTCAAAAATCCTGGGAATTTATTTACTTAAAGCAAATGTTCCCTTCTCCTCTCGCCATTCATGAGGTGAGTTTCCTATTGGGCTCTACCGAATCTAATTTTACCTAAGTCTAGACTTTTTAATAATATCGCTTTCTACATTTAATTGTCAATAGCAAAATACACACATGTTATCT